>JAGLFE010000516.1 GCA_023144675.1 Thiomargarita sp.
CATCTTTTGCAAAGCAATGTAACCCATATGTAACTATGAACTTATATTTACAATTATTATTACCATTGAAGGTTACTTCGTGGGAATTTAAATGTTTTAGACAGTAATCAACACCATTGTGGGAAAAGTTATCCCATGATTGCCTAGCCTCAATATGATACATTTTAAATATGTTCCTAATATTTTTCAACTCGTAATCTGCAATCCTGTAGAATGCGGTGAGAAAACAACCGTATCAATTGTGTGTTCAATTTACTACGCTACCAAACGATGTTGATATTTTAGCAGAATGTAAATCGATTTATACTAAATTTGCCCGGCTGGGAAGAAACAACGGCTGGATTGCGTAATTATCAAGAATTACCTACTAATGTTCGTCTTTATATTGCAATACTTCGGACAGTTTTAAGGCTAAAAAATTAAGATAACATAAAAGCTTGATTTTACTAACTTCCATTAAATCAAACTTAGAATTTTACCTAAGTTGTATTTAATTATGATACCGTAAAATAAGGCTTTTATCATACTTGGGTTTATACTAAGAAAAACTATCCGAAGTATTGAGAAATTGTTGGGTATTCCCATAGATGTTATTTCGATCGGTGCTGAACGTGATGATACCATTATAAGGCAGCATCTGTTTGGTTAATAGTAAATGAATAATAGTTTAACTTTTAATTAACTATTTACAATTAAAGAAAATCCAATTTTATTAAGAGAAATCAAATAAATGGCGTTATTAAACTCAACTCAATTTCCTCAACTTCGATTACGCAGAATGCGGCGTGATGATTTTTCTCGGCGATTAATGCGGGAAAATCATTTAACCTGTGATGATTTAATTTATCCCATGTTTGTAATAGAAGGTAATGAAAAGCGAGTTCCAATTGATTCCATGCCAGGACAATATCGCTATACTATTGATGAGTTACTAAAAGAAGCGGCTGAATTGGTGCGATTGCATATACCTGCAGTTGCCTTATTTCCTGTTGTTTCAACCGAAAAAAAATCCATTGATGCCAGCGAAGCTTATAATTCAGACGGTTTAGCCCAACAAGCGGTGCGTGCCTTAAAAAGTCAATTTCCAAAATTAGGTGTTATCACTGATGTTGCCTTAGATCCATTTACAACACATGGACAAGATGGTTTGATTGATGATAGTGGCTATGTGATGAATGATGAAACTGTAGCGGTATTAGTAAAACAAGCGTTATCTCATGCTGAAGCGGGTGCTGATATTGTGGCTCCTTCCGATATGATGGACGGGCGTATCGGTGCTATTCGTGAAGCATTAGAGCAAGCTAAATTTATTCATACTCGCATTTTAGCTTATTCTGCAAAATATGCTTCTAGTTTTTATGGACCCTTTCGAGATGCAGTCGGTTCTTCTAAAGCTTTAGGAGGCGGTAATAAATATAGTTATCAAATGGATTCAGCTAATAGCGATGAAGCTTTGCGTGAAGTGAGTTTAGATTTGCAAGAAGGAGCTGATATGGTTATGATTAAACCAGGTATGCCTTATTTGGATATTGTGCAACGAGTAAAATCGGAATTCGGTGTACCTACTTTCGTGTATCATGTTAGCGGTGAATATGCGATGTTAATGGCAGCCGCTCAAAATGGTTGGCTAGATGAGCAAGCTGTTATGATGGAATCTTTATTAGGCATGAAACGAGCAGGCGCAGATGGAATTTTAACTTATTTTGCTAAAAAAGCCGCAATTTTATTAAATGGAAATCTAAAAAAATAATTAGCGTACATTAAGCTGATTAAACCAAAACTAGCTATCAATCTTCTGTTTTACCATTCAAAGTTATTATTACTTGTTTTCGATGTTGTTCTAATTGTAATAATTTTCCACTTATCATCGACCAAGTTATTTCTTTTGGCAATATGATAATTTCCTCAGTTATAATAATTTCTGGAATTAATTCAGCCGTATTGATTGTTGCTGGTAATTTAACAGTTTTTGAAACTGGTTTTAATATTAATTTTGGTATAACTTTTTTTAAAATTTTCACCCGTTTTTGTTCTAAATTAATTAAATGGTTATTAAGTTGAGACCAATAAATATCTGGTTCTAGCGGCGGTAATGGTTCGATATTTTTTCTAATTTTTAATTTTGGTTTAGATATTGTAGGTGTTATTGCTCGATAAATTATTTTATGAGATGGACTTTTATTTGTTTCTTCTATAACAGCATGATTGACAATTGTTGTTGCTGGCGGTCGAATAACTGGCAATAATGTTATTGTTTCTTCTGATGAAATAAAATCCGCTTGCGGAATAGAGTCTGATGTAAAATAAATTGAATAGACTATGGTACTAATTAAGACAATAGTAAGTATTATAAGGACAAGATAAGCTAACTTTTTTAATTTACTATATATTTTGACATCTTTCGTTTTTGCATTTAATTTCATATTTTCATTGTTCCTCCTTTTAAAAATTTATATTTCGAGAATATTAAATTCCCGAAAAAAATAAAATACCAAAAAAATATTAGCCTAATCCACACATTCCTGACGGACAGCAACCACCTGACGCACAAGCAGGTTCTGGATTTTTTAATGCGCTACTTTGAACAAATTGCCCACCGCTAATTAGACGTTTAACAGTTGTATCAGCAGTTGTCGAACCTAAATCTATACCAGTATGTTCACAAACCTCGCCCCAAGTTTTTAACTTTTCACTCATCGAATGTTTGACTTCTACTATTTGGTTATTTTGTGAACAAAAATATTCATAAGTCGGCATATATTTCTCCTAATTAATAATTTTATGACTTTAATAGTTAATTAAAATAATTGTATTTTTAAAATACAATAACTAATATAAATATGGGTAATTATGAAATATTTCAATAATTTTTTTATGTTATAATAATAACTAATTATCATTAAATTAGTCAACACAATATTATCTAAATATGAATAATAATGGCATTTATTTCCTAATTAACTTAAATATGTTTTTGTAAAATGTGTATTTCCACTAAAACTTTTTTATAATCACATACTTTAAATAGGAATAATTAATGATTCCATTAGAAAAAATTATTGTTCTCAATAAAGTTTCCCTATTCGCAACTTTAAGAACTGAAGATGTTCACATGATATCAACTATTTCTAGCGAAGAAATATATGAAGATGGACATATTTTATTTTATGAAAAAGATATTGGAGATCGTTTATTTATCATTGTTGAAGGCGAAGTTAGTATTTTAAGGAAAGCTAAAGATGGAGAGGAAAAACATATCGCTACTTTAAAAGAAAATGAATTTTTAGGCGAATTATCCTTATTTGATGCTGAAACTCGTACTGCAACCGCCCGTTGTTGTGGACAATGTATTTTTTTAGTAATTGAACGTAATGACATGGAACAATTAGCCCACGAATACCCTGATATAGCTTTTGGTTTTATCAAAATGTTAATTAGCCGTATGCGGGGTATGCTTTCAAAATAATAAAGCTTAATTACTTATGGTAGCAAACTTTTTTGGCAATTTATTCTCCATCAAACCTAATGAATGGGAAAGTGTACTTTATTTCTTCCTAGTATTATTAATTTTTTCATTTGGTGCCAGTTTTGCTCGTAGTATTGGCATGGTTTTGCTTATTGGAAAACTAGGCGGTGATAAACTTCCTGTCATGTATATTTTAACAGACCTTGCTGTTATGATAGGTTCTATTGGTTACGCAAATTATAGCAATAAATTTAGTGGACTTAGTATTTTTAAATTTTTTCTACTCTCAACCACATTATTTGCTATTATTGTACAAATATTATTCCTGTTTATCGACTATTGGTGGGAAGGTCAAACATGGGTTTATGGATTTTTCTTTGTAGGCTTTGCCTTCTTTTTTATTATTATCTCAATTCATTCTGGCAGTGTTATTGCATCTTATTTTACAGCTATTCAAGCAAAACGTGTAATTCCTATTATAAATACTGGAATCCCAATTGGTGGAGTATTAGGTGGTAGTTGCTTATTTATTTTATTAAGTATTTTTGAGATTAAACCCCAATATTTAGTAACTATATTAAGCATTAGTTGTTTTGGTGCATTTTTACTATTAGGAATTATTAATAATAATCTAAGTCCCGTTCGTGTAGGAGAAACACAGATACGTGGTAGCAGAAATCCATTTAGCGAATTAATTGGGGCATTTAAATACACTTTAAGCTCTAAATTAATGATTTTTATGTCAATAGGACTAGTTTTATTCGTTATTGCTCAAAAGTTATTAGAATACCAATATCAAACCGTAATTTATTTCAATCACTATCCTAACGACACTGAAAGAACTGCTTTTTTCGCCAGCTATGAAATTTTTGCTAATTTAGTTTCCTTATTCTTGCAATTATTTTTAACTTCGCGCATTGTCATGAAAATTGGAGTTGGATATAGTAACATTGTTCATCCCTTATTATCTGCGATTATCGCCTTTGCTTTAGTTACATATTTTTATGATAAAACTGGTTTGGATAGTCAATCCATGTTAATGCTTGGTTTAGGAATTGTTGCTCAGTTTATCAATCAAGAAATGCGTTGGGCTTTACGCACACCAACCAATAATTTGCTATTTAACGCTATTCCACCAGGTTTATGGGCAAGTAATAAAGCTTTTCTCAATGGAATCATTTTTCCTTTATCAACTTTTATAGCCAGTTTTTTATTAATTTTTATTACAGCCAATCCTATTAGTTTAGGTATAGAAATTTACCAATTATTACCTATTATTATTTTCTTTATTTCTTTATTAGCAATTGTAGTCGCTATTCCGCAAAGCACTGCTTATAATCACGATATGTTTGAAACGCTAAATCGTAAGCTATTTGATTCTCAATATGATCAACTTCATACTAAGCCTAGTAATAGTTTCAAGAAAATGATTCAAAAAAAGTTAGGAAGTACAGATAGTCATCACGTTATTGTTGCGTTGGAAATGATTCGGATTGTTAAATTGAACGATTTTTTAAATCAAGTAGGAAATTTATTATTAAAAATCCCCAGTTTTGAAATTAAAAGATATTGTATTAGCACCTTATCTGCTTTACCACAATCACAGTCGAATTTAACTTACCTTGTTGAGGCATTACATACCGAAAAAGATGCAAATGTATTGCCCTTGATTCTAAAAAATTTGTCAGAATTTAAATCGGTTAATCTCAATGATACAATAGAAAAATTATTAACCCATCCATCGCCATCAGTGTTTGTAGAAGCAAGTTTATGCTTGTATAATCATCCTAAATATCAGCGTAAAAATCTAATTGAACAAAAAATTTTAGAACGTTTAAAAACCACCAAATTACATGATTTGAAACTTTATCTTTATGCGTTAGGAGAATTACAACAGGCTTCATATAGTCAAATTATTCTCCCATTTTTGAAACATGAAAATGCGAAAATACGGGTTGCTGCTTTTGTAGCATTTGTTCGTATGTTAAAGAATGATTTAGAAGAGCATAAACCTCGCTTTATTACCGCTTTAGATTCCAAGGATAAAGGGATTAAAGTAGCCGCTTTAAAAGCGTTGAAAAAATGTAAACCCTTAAAAAATTGGTCATCAATAATAAAATTACTTGCAGAAAAAGATCGGACTGTAGTTGCAGAAAGTAGAGAATTATTGCGGCTTAGTTTAAATATTTGTAAAGCAGATTTAATTCAATGCTTATTTTATAATATTGTTACAGTTCAACAACGTTTTGAAATATTGTCTTTAGTTTATTTAAAATTAAATGATGAACAATTTCATGCTTTACAGAAACAAGCGGAAGATGCGTTTAAAAAATTTATTTGGGTAAATGGTTTATTGAAATTGCACGAATCTTTATCAAATCAACATCCTAATCGAACAAATGACTTAGTTGCAAAAATTTTAAAGGAAATTGCTGAAAATCATTTATTACATGTTTTAACGGTGATTACTTTTGCATCAGAGCAAAATATAGAATTTTTTCGGCGGGTTAATACAGGTTTATTATCCCCAAATCGAGCTAATCAAGGAAATGCACTAGAAGTTTTATCTAATGTTAGGGAAAAGTATTTAGCGGATTGTGTTTTAAAATATTTTGAAGAACGAACTACGGATTTAAAAACTTTAAAAAATATTTATTTTACTTTATTCCATACGCCTTTAGACTTAACAGAGCAGGATTATGAAATTAGTTTATTAAATTTAAATCATGATATGCTTAAAGCTTGTTTATTATATAGGGATAAAAAGAAAAAGTATCAATTTTTAACTGGCAAACTACCCAAAAATGTGATTCAATTTTTGAAATGATATTTTGGGTAGTTTGTACTTATATTGAGCGGGTATAAAATGTCAAAAAATCAATAATAACAACTACAAGGATTTTATTTAAGCAAGGATACTACTTTAAATGTAACTATCTACCAATTAAAGCTTCAAATGCGAATAAGAGTTAAAATTTT
>JAGLFE010000517.1 GCA_023144675.1 Thiomargarita sp.
ACAGCATCCGTAAAATAGGATCACCACGTACATTAATTCGTAATAATTGCAATAAAAAACGCAACATAATTAATAAAATGTAAATACCAAACATGGTATTAATAACAAAAACTAGAGCTTGAATAAATGGATTTACCACAATCATCATTGTTATTTTCCAAATTGTTTTGCTAATTCATTAGCTTGTTGTTGGGCAGCAGAAAGGGCTTGGTCAAATATATTTTGCAACCCAGCATTTTGTAAAACTTCAATTGCTTTTTCAGTTGTTCCACCTTTGGAAGTAACTTTAGCACGTAAACTAGCCATATCATCCTGACTTTCAAGAGCCATTTTAGTCGCACCAAAAGCGGTTTGCAAGGTTAATTGGCGAGCAGTATTGGCTGGCAAACCTAAATTAATTGCGGTTTTTTCTAACATTTCCATAATTAGAAAGAAATAAGCTGGACCGCTACCTGATAATGCAGTAACAGCATCCATTTGTATTTCATCGTCTAACCATACGGTTAAACCAACTGCTTGCAAAATATTTTCAGCTAATTGTTGCTGTTCTTGATTCGCATATTTATTTGCATATAAGGCGGAAGCTCCATTACGAATAAGAGCAGGTACATTGGGCATCACTCTTATAATAGGAACAGGTAAATTCCCAAGCCAACAGGCAATATTTTCTATGCGAATACCTGCGGCAATGCTGATAAATAAAGGTAATGGTTCTGATATAGCCGTTGCAATTGATTTTACTACTGTTGCTAAAACTTGTGGTTTAACTGCTAATATAATAATATTACTATCTTTTATCGCCGCAATATTATCGGTATAACATTCTACTTGCCATTGCCTTGCTAATGGGCTTGGGTTTGGATCAGCAACGCGTAATAATTCTCGTTCAATTCCGGTTTCAAGTAAGCCACCAATTAGGCTACTTGCCATATTGCCACCGCCAATAAACGTTATGATCTTATTTTTCATAACATATTAAAATCTATAAATTTAGTTTATTAAAATAAATATTTATCAAGTATAATAAAATGTTATTATATCATACATAATAATTTGAAGAAATATTAAACTAAAATTAGTTAATTCCAATAAAATATTTATAATAGTTTAAAATATTCAAATTCCATCAAAAATAAATAAATTTATATTCTTTATCAAAAAGTTGTTGATTTTTTCTTATTTCCTAATAATGGCTGAGTTTAAAATAAATTTTTATGCCAATGGGGAATTATTCCTTATTTTTTATGAATTATTTATTCAATCCTAATTTAAAGGTAACTATAAAAGATGTCATTAACTCGTTTTTTAATTATTTATTTACTCTCATTTTTTATATTATCTGGTTGTATTCCATTTATTTCAGGTCAAACTAATTTTGGTGATACCATGGAAATGCAAACGGCTAATACGGTTAATACGGTAAGGCAACTAGAAATACAGGGTAATTATCATGCCGCTGCCCAAAAGTATTTGCAAATAGTTGTAGAAACTAATAATCCAATTGCACAACAATCCTACCAACTTTCTGCAATTGAAGCCTTTTTTAAAGCTAATATGCCAAATGAGGCTAAAACTGAATTCAGCAAAATAAATGCTCCACAATCCTTTTATTCTTTAGGTAATTTAAAAGCTAAATATCAATTTTTACAAGCTAAAATGGCTTTAGTTGATGGCAATTTAGTTCAAGCCAAAAATTATTTTAATACTATTGATTTTGCCAAATTGATGTCTCCTAATTTAAAAATAAAATATAAGCAAATTCAAGCGCAAATATTTTTAGCCGAAAATAAATTACTTAAAGCTATAAATGAGTGGAATATTGCTGATAAATTAGCTGGCACTGATACTTTTCTAATTCGTGAAAATCATAGAAATTTATGGCGCAATTTATCTTTACAACCTGTAGCGGAATTGGAAACGATAACCACGACAGATAAAACTATCCGAGGCTGGATAAGTTTAGCTTTATTAAATAAAGTTGTGTCGATTAAACATTTACCAACAAGTATTAATCATTGGAAATTACGTTTTTCTAATCATGTGGCTAAAAAATATATTGTTCCTGAATTCATAGCTAATATACCTGTTTCACTTAACAAACCCCAACAAATTGCTCTACTATTGCCTCTAACTGGAAAGTATGGTGACCGCTCTCGCATAATACAAAATGGTTTTTTTATTGTTTCAGAGATGAATGAAAATACTAATTTTATTCCCACAATTAAAATATTTGATACTAATTCTGACAATATTTTACAAGAATATCAAAAAGCAGTTGAAGCGGATGTTGATTTTATCGTTGGTCCTTTAGAAAAGGAAGCGATTCAAGTTTTAGTGAAAAATACTAAGCAATTGCCTGTTCCAACTTTAGTTTTAAATCATTTGAAAACAGATGTTGATGTTGGTAATCTTTATCAATTTGCTCTATCGCCTGAAGATGAAATTAAAATTATTGTTGAGCGGGCATGGATGGACGGACATCGCACTGCTGTCGCATTTGTTCCTGATGCTAACTGGGGAAACGATGTGTTAAATACATTTATTACTGCGTGGAAAGCAAAAGGTGGAAAGATAATAAGTCAATATAGTTATGATGCTGAATTTGAAAAAAATATTCCTATAAATTTGAGGAAAATTAAAAATGTTGAAGCTGTAGATATGATTTTTATGTTAGCTTTTCCTTCAGCCGCTATAAAAATTCGTCCATTATTTAAATATAAGTGGAAAAATATACCAATTTATAGTACATCACATATTTACGCTGGTGTTATTGATACTAAACGAGATGCTAAATTAACAGGAATTAGATTTGCGGATATGCCTTGGATTTTGAAATTAGCGGGTGAAGCTAAAAAGTGGCAACGTAGCTTAAAAAATTCTTGGTCAGATGAAATGAAAAAGTATAAACGTTTATTCGCTTTTGGAATTGATGCTTATAATTTATTATCATTTTTAAAAGAACTTAACGAATATAATTGGCAAGGGCAAACGGGAAGTTTAGTCATTGATGATAAGGGATTGATTCATCGAAACCAGCTTTATTGGGCAGAATTTATTCAAGGTGAAGCACAATTATTAGAATGATTCTATGAACGCCTGCCAACTATTATTTAACTGAAGTTACGCAAATAAAATAGAAACCAAGAAAATATAAGACTTTAGATTTTATATCTATCTGTATTGAATTTTCAACTTTTCATATCTGCGTAACTTCAGATAATGAGTTATAAATTAAAGTTGAGCATCGCGTTAACTCTTAATTAGCA
>JAGLFE010000518.1 GCA_023144675.1 Thiomargarita sp.
AAACCTGGTACTATTGTTTCATTTTCGCTTTCGGTTCATGAATGGCTACTGGGATTTGAAAAAATATTGGCAACGGAAATTGAACCAAAATCATTCAATAATTACCAAAAATTGAAACAAAATTTTACCAAAAAAATGGGATTTTCAGTTGAAGATGCCTCACAAGCATTGGGTTCTCAACTGTTATTTTTTACTGATGAAGTCGGTGAATTTATGGCGATTAAAATTGATGATAAAACTAAATTAGAATCTGTAATTAAGATTTTAGCTGAAAAAGAAACGATTTTTTATGAAACAAGATCACAACATGGAAAAATTTATCATCATTTAAGTATGCCATCTTGGTTTAGTGATATTGGACAACAAGCTGGTTTATTTGCCAAATTATTTTCGCAACTTAACACTCATTATTATTGGATTGAAGAAGATGGTTATTTGATTTTCTCTCTAGTACCTCAATCATTATTTGATAGGCAATTTTATCCCAAACGTTTTTCTATGCAACAATGGCTGACGGAAAACCAACGGCAGAATAATCAACATTCTTTGCTATTAATATCAACTCATTTTACCGAAATACCTCGCCATCTTTATTATACTTATTTACAATTTTTAAGCGGATTGGGAGATATATTAGGCACAAAAATAGATTTATTTGCCTTGCCTTCTGCGATAGAAACCAAATTACCTAAGGAAGGAACTTATGGTTTTAAATTAGATATTGCCGATACGCACATGGGATTTGAATTAACCTTTGAATCTAATCCTATTGAATGGTTGATGCAAATGAATATGACTAGCATTGCATTTATTGGAGTTGCAGCTGCGGTTATTATTCCAGCTTATTCTGATTACACTAAACGGTCAAAAGTTATTCAAAAACTTAGTTTATTAGGCTCTATTAAAACCCCTGCCGAAGAATTTCTAGGCAGTGTTGAGCGTTTACCTGAATTAGCAGAATTAGGACTTAGACATGAGAAATTCAAAGGTATGCGATTATTAGAAGACAAAAATGGTTACGCAATAAAATTTGAAGATGATGATTTATCGGGTGAATTGCAACTTATTTACGATTTTGAAAAATCTATTTGGAAATGTACATCGCTAGATATAGAGAAAAAATATTTACCCAGTAGTTGTAAGTAAATAATTTTGACAGATTGTTAAGATTTATATTTGATTTTACAAATACTTAACAATATATAAGTAATAATTTAAAAAAACCATAAAATAACCAGGAATGACGCTTTTTATAGCGTATGGTAGGCATTCCTAACGATAATTTTTAATTAGTCGTTTTTTATGGCAATTTTTTGAATTAATTAAACCAATAATATAGTTTGTATTTTTAATTATATTGTTTATCTTCAACTCCAACTAAATAAATAATACGACCTTGGAAGAACAACAATATCGTAACGCCCTCCCCAAAGGGTTTAAGTTATTTGAATATGAAATTAAGTCAGTACTTGGAAAGCCAGGCGGCTTTGGGATAACCTATTTGGCTAAAGATACACATTTACACCAATTAGTTGCGATAAAAGAATATTTGCCCAGTGATTTTGCGGTTCGCGAGGGTGAGGAATCTGTTTATGTCAAATCAGTTTCTCATGAGGAATCATTTCAATGGGGTTTACAATGTTTTATTGAAGAAGCACGAGTATTAGCTAGATTTAGCCATTCAAGTATTGCCAGAGTACTACGTTTTTTTGAAGCCAACGGAACTGCTTATATGGTAATGGAATACCAAAAAGGCGATAGTTTAGCTTATTATTTAAAACAAAAGCGCATTTTAACTGAACCAGAATTATTGGAAATTGTTATGCCATTATTGGATGGTTTGAAAGAAATGCACTTGGCTGGTTTTTTGCATCGTGATATAAAACCTAATAATATTTACATTCGTGATGACAAAACGCCAGTTTTAATTGATTTCGGTTCAGCTCGCTTTGCAGTGGGACAAAAAAGCCGTAGTGTTACTAGTATTGTTACTCCTGGCTATGCGCCTTTGGAACAATATGATAATCAAATTTCTGATCAAGGTCCCTGGACTGATATTTATGCTTTAGGGGCAGTTATGTATAATGCGATTAAAGGAGAACCGCCACCAGCTGCTACTCGTCGGGTTATGAAAGACCCAACAATCCCAGCGATTAAAATTGGTCAAAATAAATATAGTCAAAATTTATTGAAAGCAATTGATTGGGCATTGCAACTGAGTGAGGAAGATAGACCGCAAACAGTTGATCAATGGCGTGAAGCAATGTTAAAAACTAATTCACAGAAACCAACTAAAAGCTATACGGTTTTTCAATTAAACTATCAGTTATGGCATATAAGTTATTTATTTATAATTAGTTTATTAATAGCAGTGATTACTTATTTGGGCTATGAAAATCATCAATATAACACCACGATGGCATATCAAGTGCAAAAAATTCATTCGGAAGCCACTAAAGAAATACAGCAGGTGGAAAAAGAGCGAATAATTGCTGTCAATGAGTTGGCAAATATTTCAACCAATTCAAAAAACCTAGCGGTTAAACATAAAAAACTAGAAAAAAAATATAAACGTTTAAAAAAACTAGTGGATAATTTCAGCCGTTTTGAGTCTGGACTATTAATTAATCAGACAAAACACAGTGGTAATAAAAAGCACTTTAACATCGATAACGTATCAACTACGGATATACTTAATATACGTGAATTTCCTGGACACATGACGGCTATAATTGGACAAATACCCGCCAATGGGAAATGTATTTTATATATAGATAAATATCAATCCTTGGGTAACAATCTTTGGGTTAAAATTAGGTATCAAAAAACAACGGGATGGGTGAATACCCATTATTTAACAGAAAGCAATGAAAAATGTAATGGAGATGATCAACTTGGATAAAATTAAATACGCAGTTTATGTTGTAATATTATTAATTAATTCAATTAGTTACGCAGGTAATATTAAGTATATTTCTTTTGATGGTGAAACTACACTTACTATTTTCCATAATAATTGCCAATTAAATCCACATCAAGTATGGGATAACAAGCTTATTTTACCGCTGACACAATGCACAACTGATAAAGACAAAATTATTCCTAGCAATCACCCGAATTTGGAAAAAATTTATTGGGCGCAACATGACAACAGTACTGTTTGGGTGATATTAGATTTTTTAGATAAGCCAGTTTTTGAAATTAAACCATTTCCAGACCAATATCATATTTGTATTCCAACTTGTTCAGAAAATAGTAGCGCAAAAGATTGGTTGCAAGAAGTTAAGCAAACTAAAGAGATGATGTTTAGGTTTAAAAATCATCTGTTTCAAATACCTTTACAAGGAATGTTAATAGATGAATTTATGGAACGTTCTATTGGCTATGTTCCCAAAGATATTATCAGGGATGGATTACCACATTTTGGTTCTAAACGAGATGATTGGAAAGGTAAAATTAGAAAACATCATGGTTATGATATTTATAGGGATAAAATAAATGTATTGGCAGCAGCTGATGGAATAGTTACAAAAGTGCGGCATAGTAATATTGGTGGATTATACATAAAATTGCATCATGGCAATGAACTTTATTCTCTTTATGTTCATCTCGGAAAGGCATTGGTGAAAAAAAATCAAAGAGTAAAACGGGGAGAAGTAATTGGCAATATTGATGGTCCAAGCGGGAATGCTATCGAAGCACAATTACATTTTGAAATTAAACCCAAGAATAAAAGTATTGACCCACTTACATTAATTAAAGAATTTTATCAAAATGATGCAGAGTTGACAGATAAAATTAACCAATTTGAAGAACAAATTCCAGGATTTATTCAACGGCGAAATGAGTTAGTTAAAGAGTATTTAATTAAAAAGTAGGATAGTGGTAAATAATTATGTAGGTTGGATTAGCCAAGTGTAACCCAACATTATTAAATGTTTTAAATCGGGTTACGTTGCACACATCATCTAAAGTTTGATTATTTTCTTTCCAAGAAGTTGTTTCAGTATTATCTTGTTTAATAGTTACCGATACAACCAAACCCGCATTAATGATAATAACTTATCAGTATCAACAGGCTTAGACAAATAATCATTTGCGCCTGCTTCAATACATTTGATTTTATCATCTTTCATTGCTTTCGCCGTCAAGGCAATAATTGGTAATTTACGGTATTTAGTTTGTTGGCGAATATTACGCATCGCCTCATAACCATCCATTTCAGGCATCATAATATCCATTAATATAATAGCAATATCATCGTGTTTTTCCAATTGTTTAAGTCCTGCTTTACCATTTTCTGCAACAACAACTTCCATCTCGTAATCTTCTAAAATAGTTGTTAAGGCAAAACTATTGCGCATATCATCATCAACTAATAATACTTTTTTATTACGCACAATAGCGGTTTTATCATGTATCATTTTTAATATATCGCGCTTATTATCTGGCAACTCATCAATTACTTGATGCAAAAATAAAGTAACTTCATCTAATAAACGTTTGGATGAATTTACCAGTTTAACTGGCATTTTACTACTATAATTGGCTAATAAATTTTTTTCTTTAGTGGTTAAATCACGATTAATATAAACAATTACTGGAGTTTGATAGCGTTCTTTATTTTTACTCATTGTGGCTAATAGTTTGCTATCTGAACCTTGCTCGACGGCTAAATCTAAAATAATGCAATCATATTTGGTAGTTTGGAGTATTTGCAAAGCTTTTTCTACTGTTGAAGCTTGCTGTATTTGAATTTCTTCTACTTTTACTAATTTTATTACATCTTGTTGATAAGATTCCACGTTTGTTACAACAAGAAGTTTTTTAACGGTTTTACTTAAAAAATCAGCAATTTGTTGAAAAGCTGCTTCTAATTTTTCAACACTGGCTGGTTTTAGTAAATAGCCGATTGCTCCTAATTTCTTAGCATCAATTACTTTATCAGCACCCGATATAAAATGCACGGGAATATGACGAGTATCTGAATTATCTTTAAGTTTTTCCATAACTCGCCAACCATCTAATTGAGGTAAATTTACATCTAAAATAATGGCACAGGGTTTATATTTTTCCGTCAACATTAATCCTGTTACCCCATCTTCGGCTAACAAACATTTAAAACTATTATCTCGAGCTAAATCCATTAAAATATTAGAGAAATTGCTATCATCTTCAACAATCAATAATATTTTATCACCATCTTGTAAATTATTTCTATCATCCCTAATAAGTACAGGTTCTGAAGAAACTTTTTCTGTAGAAATTTCTGCAATAGGAGCTAGGATATTTTTTTGTGGCAAAATTTCTATAGAGGTTGAGTCAATGGATTCTTTTTCTGGTAAATATAAGGTAAAGGTACTACCTTTATCTAGCTGACTTTCTAATGCTAATTCTCCACCCATTAAGCGGGCTAATTGACGGGAAATAGATAAACCAAGTCCAGTTCCTCCATAACGGCGACTAGTTGATCCATCTACTTGTTGAAAAGCTTCAAAAACAACTTGCTGTTTATCTTTAGGAATGCCAATGCCACTATCAACAACACTGATGGCAATAGTTTTACTTAGTTCAAGTTTGTTGCCTTCAATATTAATTGGCACTTCCGTTGGATATTTAACCAATAATTGTATTTTACCTGCACTGGTGAATTTAAAAGCATTAGATAATAAATTGTTGATGATTTGTTTTATACGTTGACCATCGGATATTAAAATTTTAGGAATATTATCCGCAATCGTTATTTCAAATCCCAAGCTTTTATCTTCTGCAATATGCAAGAATTTTTGTTTAATCATAGATAATAAATCATTTAATTTAATTTTTTCCCAACTTATTTCAATTTTACCTGCTTCTACTTTAGATAAATCTAAAATATCGTTGATAAGCGTAAGTAAATCTTTACCAGCACTATTAATAGTTTTGGCGTATTCAATTTGTTTTTCATTTAAATTTTCAGATTTATTATCGGATAATAATTGGGATAAAATTAATAAGCTATTTAAAGGCGTGCGTAATTCATGCGACATATTAGCAAGGAATTCGGATTTATAACGGCTGGCTAATTCAAGTTCTTTAGCTTTAGCCGCAATTGCTTCTTGAACTTTCACCATTTCCACTTGCGCTTTTTCCATTCTAGCTTTGCTTTGTTCTAAGGCAATATTTTTTTCCTGCACAGTAACTTTTTGCTGTTCTAAACTACGAGTTTGTTCTTCTAAAACTTCATTAGTTTGTCGCAATTCTTCCTGTTGAGTTTGCAATTCTTCTTGTTGAGTTTGTAATTCACCATTAGTTTTTTGTAATTCTTCTTGCTGAGTTTGTAATTCTTCTGATTGTTGCTGACTTTGTTGCAATAAATGCTGAGTTCGAGACCGAGAATGGGCGGTATTAATAGCTATACCCACGCTAGGCATTAGTTGATTTAAAAATATATGTTGAGTTTCAGAAGGTTCTTGTTGAAGACCTATTTCAATAACTGCAGTTACTTCATTTTCATATAAACAAGGTAATAACAATGAATAAAATGGCATGACATTAGTTAAACCAGAGCAAATAATGGTTGGACATTCATCAACGCTTTGTTTAAAGACTAAAGTTTCTTTTTCTAAAGCCACTTGCCCGACCAATCCTTCACCGATTAAGTATTTATTAGGACGTTGTGCATCATTCACGTAAGCATAAGCCGAAATAATTTGCAAATAGGGAGTTTGTTCCCTATCTTTCAATAGATAAAATAATCCAACCTGCGCTTGAAGATATTTACATAAAAAAGTAATTACATTTTTAGCTAATAGATTAATATCTTGTTCACCTCTAATTAATTCATTAAACTTGCTCTGTCCTGTTTTAATCCAATCTTGAGTAATTTTATTGGTATTGGCGGTGGCTAATTTATCTGCCGCAGTTTCAAGCGCATTTTTGATTTGAATAAAATCTCCTTTATATTCTGCTTTGGCAATCACATTTTGACTACCTTCAGCAAGGCTTTGTGAAACTTGCACAATATCTGTAACTACTTGTTGGAAATTGAAAATACTAAGTTCTAAAGCATTTTTTATTTGGACAAAATCACCTTTATACTCAATTTTTGGTTTAGCAAGTAAATTTCCATCTGCTAACTTCTGAGAAACCTGTACAATATCTGCAATTAAACCTCCAAAACAATTAGCCAAACTATCATAAGCCCGTCCAATCTTACCCATTTCATCTTGGCGAACGGTAATATAACTCATATCCAAACGATTTTGTTTACTCAGCACTTGATTTATATTACCATTTGCTATTTTATTAGCCATTTCAGTCAATTTTATCAAAGGATGAGTAATATTACGTGAAATATAAACGCCAAATATTAAGCCAATAAAAACTGTAATTAAAGTAAAAATAACAGTAACTACTTCGACTATTTTGATATTTTGTTCAGCATTTTCAATACGTTGAAGATTTAAATTGGTTTCAATTTTTGAAAAGATAAGAAATCGGTCACGCATGGTATCCAAAATATTTTTTCCTACTCCCGCTTGAATTAAATTTGATATATCATTCATGGTTACTGAATTAGTATTCATTTTTTGCCTGGCAGCAATTTCTAATTTAGCGGCTTTTTCAAGCCATTCATTTGCAAGAGTTTCAACTTGGGTTAATAATACGAGATTATTTAAATCATTGCTGGTAGTTAATTGTTGGCGTAAAGCGGCGATATCTATTACTAATTGTGTTTGTCCACTATAATAAGGCTCAAGAAAATTATCGGCTCCCGTGATAATGAAACCACGTTGCCCAGTTTCTTGATCAACCATATCTTTAGCAATTTTAATTACCAAAATAACACTGCTTAATTCGCCATTTTTACTTAAATCAACTTCTAACCGTTCTAACACTTTTCGCAATTTATCTAAAATACCTTTTCCTACCCCCTTTTTAAGAACTTCTTGAAGATAATCAGCATTAACCGTGGCTTTATTCGCTTCACGCCGTTTGGCTATTTCTGGTTGAGCCGCAACTTTAATCCATTTATCATGAAGCCGAGCGATTTCTTCTAATGCAGCAACTTGAGATGGGTTATCACTTACCAATTGTTTTTCAACTTCTAACAGTTCGTTAAATTTAGTAACACCATTGTGATAGGGTTCAAGAAATTCATCTTTACCCGTAATTAAAAAACCGCGTTCCCCAGTTTCCATATCTACAACCAATTTTTCTAATAAATATATATTAGACAATACTGGTTGGTCATGTTTAACCAAAAAATTAAATTCTTTTGTTACATTGTTTAAGCTAAATAGTAATACAGTTGTTACCATTATCATTAGCGTTAATATAGTAATATAGCCAATAATAATTTTTTTACCGACATTAAAGTTATTAAAAAAGTTCATAATAATAGTTTATTTTTGCTACTTTTTATACAAATTAAGAATTATCTAATAAAGTTTCAATAATGGCATCTTCAATTGAAACAGTTAATATTTTTTCCCAAACATACAAGAAATCAAATAACGCATAAGTTGCGTATGTTTTCCCTGTATTATTTTCACCACAAATAATAGTCAGTTCACCTAGTTCAAATTCTGCTTGTTTGATTGAACTAAGGTTTTTTAATTTAATTCTCATGTTAATATCTCAATAATCTTCATTGTATCATTATAAAATTAGAGTATATTCCCAAAAAATTTTTATACTAACCAATCGGTCATTTTTATTACCAAGGTTCTGCTTTGGCAATAAATTTTAATATATTATAACAAATAATGGTAATTGCTCACCCCAGATAGTAGCATATAACTAATTGATTTAAAAAGTAAAAAAATTAGCTAAAAAATAACAAATAAAATCGAAAAAAAATTAAATACTAATAAAATCAACTATGTATAAAAATACGTTATTTAAAAAATAGAAAGTTTTATTCATTAAAAATTACCTTTAAATTAAATTAGTTACATATATTTAGGGGTGGAGGGTAAGCAATTACAATTATTTTAACATTTTCTAAAACATCAAGCAAAATAGATAACTTATTTTAATATGTTTAGAATTAAGCAAACGTCTATCGTTTTTAGTGAATAAAAGTTCTAATCCTTTATGTTTAAAACTGATAATCATAATTTCAATAATTTTTATTCTAACTTTAGTAACAAATATTGGAGTTCGTAAGTTCACTCGAACCTACAAGCTAGAGTAATTTTGACCAAGTTTCAAGGAATATTAGGAACGAAAAAAATATAACCTACAACTTCTCTGCTATATCATGTAGCAATTTGATCACAACGTCGCTGTGATATTTAGTTATTTGAAATTTTAAACGTTTATTTATCAAATTACGACGCTTATTATCCAAAACAACTTCATAATCAGACAGCATTTTCAAAATTTGTTTCAATCCCCATTCCTTTAAATCTTCCTTTTCTTCCTTATTTAAATGATAAAGAAACGCTTGTGGAAATGAAATAATCTTAGCATACGGAGCTACTGATATAGCACGTCTACGAACTTTTTGGTTAGAATGATTTAGTGAAAGATTAATGAGTTCTTTTTTTACAATACTTGGAAAACGGCTTGCTCTTTGTTGAATGTATTGTATATCACCTTCATCAGATTCAAAGGCTTTGATAAGTGATTTGATCTGTTTGAGTTGCTTGAGTTGTAACATAATGGCACTATACACAATCACGCCTATAGTCAGTTCTATACTGATATTTAGAATTGTACCATACGTTGATGTAAGATGTAGTGCCATGTTATCTAGGTTAATGAGTTCAAAAAAGTCAACTACTTCTTTGATAAGTGGAATTTGTAGAATCATCATAAATAACCAATAGAAGAAATTCACCTCGTCATGTGAATAAAAGACAACTTCAGGCAACATCTTATCCAAAGCAAATACACTGACTGTCAAACTTAGAAAAAACATAAGAGAGGTGGTGACTAATATGGCAAAAGGTATTGCGCCCTGTAATTGACGAAAGATGGCTTTATCTTTATGCAACATGCCTTCCATAATTAAGTTATCTTCACCAATCATAACCATTTTGCTGATGATTATTAATAAGTAAAATCCCATCATTGCAAAAGATGCCCCAAATAGATACCATGCCACAAGGGTATATTGAAAAACGGTTAAAATGAGAATATTCAAAGTAAACCAGATGCCAACTCGCCAATATTTCACCGCACCATTGATTTTATTAGGTGACATCAAAAAATTCATAATGACAACTATCACATAGCTTATCCATTTTAATACCATTTGTATCTTTTCCCATACCCCAAGTCCAAACTGTAAGATAGCCGTAAAATACCATACTATCAATCCTAAAATAAGGAGTACGAAAAATATTATTGCAATTTGCTGAAACATAGTTATATTGATTTTTATCGTTATTTATTAGTTATATATGAGAGACTAAAATTAAGTATGTAGGTTGTAGTTCGCAAGTCCAATCTAGCTCACGAACTATAACTTACAAACTATCATCCACACTTGCCCGTGTATCCCCAAACAGATTGTACTCCGTTTATACTCTCTATATAAATTATACTAATTTCCTAAATTCTAAGTAATTGGGTGAGGTAATTTTTAGCATTTTTTCTGGACAATTATGTAAACCTTGTTTAGGTTTTTCATAACTAACTCTTTTATTGAGTCCTATATTACGAATACTAACAAAGCGATATTCATATTTATTTGGATTTAAAAAATCTTGTTGTTTCCAAAATTCTTGCCCTATTGAACGACAATAAGTAATAACACACTTTGCACCTTTTAATTGCTGAATAATATCTGCCTCAGAACCGCCTTTGCCTTTTTTTAGTTCAATAAAAATGATTAAATTTTTCTTCTTCTGTTTAATAGTCATCTGTGTGATAATCACAAAATCAGCACGTTTACATTCTCCTTCAGAACCGTTAAAAATAGTTTTTGGTGCAGGAAACTTATCTATTTTAACCACAACAACATCATTTGGTATCTGTTGAATGGCAACGGTGTAACCATTATGTTCAGTACATTTTGGTTCGTGAAGTTTTACTATTTTTCTTCCATTATGGCTTTCTTCAATTTCAACTAAAACCTCTTTTTTTAATAATTCACGCAATATCTTCAAATCAGTTTTCATCACCACCCCAAATAACCGCTTCCTGAATGCGGTTCATGGTATTAATTGTTGTATCAAAACTACGTACTTCAATACCAAGTTCAGGGTTAATATTAGCAAGAGTTAAGGTTTGGCAATTACTTTTTCTACTTTTCCCCTCCAATTTAATTGATGCCTTTTCAGCAATATAAACTTTAATCTGTTTCGCTGAAATTAATTCATATTCATTATAACCTTCCTCTTCAGCAATTTTTCTTAGATAAGGCTGATCATGATTTAACATAATTAGTGTATTTAATTCTTTGACAATATAATCACTGTGTGTCGTTACAAATACTTTAATTCCTATTTTAATTAAACGAGAAAACAAACGTATAATACGGCGTTGATTTTCAGGGTGTAGATTTAATTCTGGTTCATCGACTATTAATAAATCACCCTTTTTAGCAACATGACGAAGATAAAAACCAATATCCAGCAATGAACGTACCGCACTAGAACTTTCATCCATAGTTAATTTAACTTTACCACCTTTGGGTTTAAAATGTAGTTCATCATTGTTGGTAATACTATAATTTCCACCAATAATATCTGTAAAATCATCCAATATTTCTGGATATTTTTCAGTAATGAAGCTACTATTTTTAGTCACATTTTTAAGGTTGCGTATAAAATTAACATTTTGTTCCACAGGTAAAGCATAATTTTGGTAGTTCTTAAATAACAATTCTCTTGGATCAACATCCTTATCCAAATTATGCATTTCTTTTAATAAATTATTGCGAGAAAAATTTAGTTCACTACTAAAAATAACCGCTCCAGTACGTTCTGCACTGGAAATAAAAGGATTAGAAAACAGTTCAGAAAATATAATATGAATTATAGTATTTGAAATAATTTCCTTAAAAAGTTGAAATGGAAAAATATTTTTCTCTATTCCTACTAATAAAGAAACAATTAATTCCAGACTATTTTTAGACTTAGATAGAGAGAAAAGTTCTGCATTTTCAGACTGAATTTTTCTTTCATATTCAGATATTAAAGAGGGTTTTTCATCTAAGATTATTTGGAACTTAGTTGTCTTAAAACGTTCTTCTGAAGTAGAAAATATTTTTGGCAATAACTGTGTATATTGGTTACAACCTTCTTCCAAAATTTGATCAATTTTATTTACATAATTTGCTAAATTAATTTTAACTACTCCATTATCTAATAAAGTTTTAATAATAGCATCTTCAATTGAGACAGTTAATATTTTTTCCCAAATATGTAAAAAACCAAATAACGCATAAGTTGCGTATGTTTTTCCTGTATTATTTTCACCACAAATAATGGTCAAATTTCCTAATTCAAACTCTGCTTGTTTGATTGAACCAAGATTTTTTAATTTTATTTTAATTTTGATACCTTGATAGTCTATTAATTATATTTTTCTACAGTTCGCGAGCTAATTCTAGCCCACGAACCAAATATTTACAACCTACAAATTCCCCAAAATATCATCCACACTCGCTTTTGCATCCCCAAACAGCATCCGAGTATTTTCCTTAAAGAACAAAGGATTGCCGACACCCGCATAGCCAACCGCCATAGTACGTTTCATAACTACCACCGTTTTAGCTTTCCAAACTTCCAAAACAGGCATTCCAGCAATTGGGCTATTTGGATCATCCTGCGCTCCAGGATTAACAATATCATTGGCTCCAATGACTAAAACCACGTCCGTATCGGGAAAGTCATCATTAATTTCATCCATTTCTAACACTATGTCATAAGGCACTTTAGCCTCGGCAAGCAAGACATTCATGTGTCCAGGTAAACGCCCAGCTACTGGATGAATCCCAAAACGGATATTGATTTTTTTATCACGAAGTTTTTTGACGATTTCAGAAACAATATGTTGAGCTTGAGCAACTGCCATACCATAACCAGGAACAATCACCACATTTTTAGCATCTTGGAATAACTGTGCTGTTTCATTGGCGGTAGTTTGAATAATTTCTTTATCACTATCATCGTTATTAGTAGAGGAAGTTCCACCTGAAGTTCCAAAACCACCAGCAATTACACTAATAAAGTTTCGATTCATAGCCCGACACATGATATAGGAAAGAATCGCCCCACTACTACCTACCAATGCACCCGTAATAATCAGCAAGTCATTGGATAGCATAAATCCAGTTGCTGCCGCTGCCCAACCTGAATAACTGTTCAGCATCGAAACCACGACTGGCATATCTGCACCGCCAATTGCCATCACCATGTGAACCCCAAAAGTCAATGCAATGGCTGTCATAATAAGCAGTAAAATCAGTCCAGTACTTACCGTTTCTGCATGAATAAATTCATAACCCAACCAAATACAGGCAATGGCTAATCCCAAATTAAATAAATGGCGAGCGGGTAATAATAGCGGCTTACTGCCAATTATTCCCTGCAATTTACCAAAGGCAATCACCGAACCAGTAAATGTTATCGCCCCAATTAATACTCCCAAATAAATTTCAACTTCATGAATAGTTTTTTCCACGCCTTCCAAATGCATACTAGCATCAAGGTAAGTTGCAAATCCAACTAAAACGGCGGCTAAACCAACAAAACTATGCAACATAGCAACCAATTGTGGCATTCCCGTCATTTGCACTCTAATTGCTACAATCGTACCAATAACTGCACCTATAGACATGGTAACGGCTAACACAGCATAGCTAGTTACTTGGCTTCCCCAAATGGTGGCAAATATCGCAATCAACATCCCAATAATGCCGAAAATGTTACCTCGACGAGCTGTTTCTTGGTTGCTTAATCCGCTCAAGCTCAAAATAAACAGGACACTTGCAACAATATAAGCGGCTGTTAATAAACCTTCATTAATCATCATTATTCAAATCTCCTATTTACGAAACATTTGTAACATACGTTGAGTAACTAAAAAACCGCCAACAATATTAATACTGGCGACTAAAATGGAAATACCGGCTAAAATGGTAACAGTACTGGTCATTTCACCCGAAACTTGCAATAAAGCTCCTATTACAATAATGCCACTAATCGCATTGGTTACACTCATTAAAGGCGTATGTAAAGCAGGTTTAACATTCCAAACTATTTGATAACCGACGAAGCAAGCTAGTACAAATACGGTGAAATGTGCTAAGAAGTCAGCGGGTGCAACAGAACCTAAAGCTAGTAATAAAGCCGCTCCCACTAGCATTGTAATCACACTACCGATGCCACTTGATGGCTTTTCTTCTTTTTTCGGAACAATAGTAGCTGGTTTTTCCTTTGAAGGCGGGGCAATAGCTGGTACTTTAGGTTTAGGTGGTGGCCATGTAATTTTCCCATTCTTAATTACCGTTGCGCCACGAATGACATCGTCTTCCATATCAACATTAATTTGACCATCTTTATTTTTGCATAAATCACTCAGTAGATGACGTAAATTAGTCCCATAAAGTTGGCTAGATTGAGTCGGCAAACGGCTAGGTAAATCAGTGTAACCGATTAAAGTTATGCCGTGTTTAACCACCACTTTATTAGGCTCAGTTAAAGCACAATTTCCACCCTGTTCAGCCGCTAAATCAACGACTACACTACCTTTGCGCATGGATTTAACCATTTCTTCGGTAATTAACTTAGGAGCGGGTCGTCCTGGAATCAAAGCGGTGGTTACAATAATATCGACTTCTTTCGCTTGTTGGGCAAAGAGTTCCATTTCGGCTTCGATAAATTCTTTACTCATTACTTTGGCGTAACCACCTGTACCGCCACCTTCTTCTTCAAATTCTAATTCTAAGAACTCGGCTCCCATACTTTCAACTTGCTCTTTAACTTCTGGGCGAGTATCAAAGGCACGGACAATTGCGCCTAATCCGCCGGCTGTTCCCAATGCGGATAAACCAGCTACGCCAGCTCCAATGACCATGACTTTAGCGGGAGGAACTTTTCCAGCAGCGGTAATTTGTCCAGTAAAAAACCGTCCAAAATGATTGGCTGCTTCTATAATTGCCCGATAACCAGCAATATTCGCCATTGAACTAAGAGCATCTAATTTTTGCGCCCTAGAAATACGAGGAACGCTATCCATCGCCATAACGGTAATTTTACGCGCCGCTAATTTGTCCATCAATTCTGAATTTTGCGCTGGCCAAATAAAGCTGATGAGACACATACCTTCTCGTAATAATTCAGCTTCATGCGTATTTAAATCTGGGTGCATTTCGGGACTACGCACTTTCAGAATAATATCGGATTCAGCCCAAATTTTTTGAGCATCTTCGATAATTTCTGCACCTTTTTCTTGGTACATTTCATCGGG
>JAGLFE010000519.1 GCA_023144675.1 Thiomargarita sp.
GCTATTGACAATAAATCATCTTATACTGGTGGGCATTGTAAACGTGTTTCTGAATTGACTATGTTATTAGCGGAGGCGACTGCATCAACTAAATCAAGTACTTTTAAAGATTTTTCTTTGAATAAAAATGATAAATATGAATTAAAAGTGGCTGGATGGTTACATGATTGTGGTAAAATTACTACTCCTGAATATGTTGTTGATAAAGCAACTAAATTGGAAACTATTTTTGACCGCATTCAGTTATTAGATACTCGTTTTGAAGTATTAAAGCGAGATGCTGAAATAAATATGTTGCATAACAAAATAGCAGCTTTGGAAACAGGCGAAAAATTTGATATTGAACTGGCAGAACAAGAATTAGCTGAATATATTAATAATTTAGATGAGGAACGGGATTTTCTCCATCAATGCAATCAAGGAGGCGAATTTATGTCCTATGCCTTGAAAGAAAAAGTATTGCATATTGCTCAACACGAATGGATTAATTTACAAGGTAAAAAAGACTATTTTTTATCAGAAGAAGAGGTGTATAATCTGAGTATTAGTAAAGGTACACTTACTCCCGAAGAACGTAAAATAATTAACTCACATATTGATATAACTATAGATATGCTGAAGGCTTTACCATATCCGAAATATTTAAAAAATGTTCCCGAATATGCGGGCGGACACCATGAACGTATGGATGGTAAAGGTTATCCCAATGGATTGAAGCGTGAGCAAATGTCAATCCAAGCAAGAATGATGATGATTGCGGATATTTTTGAAGCTTTAACGGCTGGAGATCGTCCTTATAAAAAAGCTATGTCTTTATCCACAGCATTAACTATTTTGGGTAAAATGAAATTAGATAATCATATTGACCCAGATTTGTTTGATGTATTTATTCATGAACAGGTTTATTTGCAATATGCTCAAGAATTTTTGAAACCTGAACAAATTGATGATTTTGATATTAGCCAAATACCTGGTTATAATTCTTTAGCCGAGGTTTAGAAATTGAGTTAAGAAATATTGTATAAAATTTTAATTTGATAACTATTTATGATATTCTATTTATTTTTTATTATTTAGGAGAAAAATATGTTGCGTATTTTATTGATTTTGCTGGTTGTTTTAATTACGCCAGTGCAAGCAGCTCGTTTGGCTTTGTTAATTGGCAATGAAGCTTATTATGGGGCTTTTATTGGTGATATTCCATGGCGAGGATTATCTAATCCCGTTAATGATGCTAAAGATATGAAAACGGTTTTAACTAAGCTTGGATTTGAAATAATTTTGGCAACTGATTTGAAGTCTAAATCGGCTATGCGGGAGGCGGTTTTGAAGTTTATTAGGCGGTTATCGGATGGTGATGTTGGTTTGTTTTATTATTCAGGGCATGGTTTTCAATATGAAAATAGGAATTATTTGGTATCGGTGGGTGCAAAAATGGCAACGGGCGTGGATATTGATGAGGATGCTTTGAAAGCAAATTATGTTTTGCAACAAATGGAAATGGTTAATAGTGGCGGGTTAAATATTATGATTTTAGATTCTTGCCGTGATGATATTCCAGCTAATTTTTTTGAAAACCGGGGCAATAAGGGATTTTTTAATCGAAATTTGAAAGGCGGATTTGGTGATAATATGCGTCCACCAACGGGTTCTTTAATTGTGTATGCTACCGCCACTGATTCTGTCTCTTGGGGTGGTTTGCCTAATGAACGTAATAGTGTTTATACTAAGCATTTATTGGATTTATTGACTAAAAGTTCTCATTTGAGCGTGATGGATTTGTTGATAAAAGTACGTAATAAAGTTATGGAAGAAACAAAAAATGAAAGACCGCAACAAGTGCCTTGGGAATTGGGTTCGTTGACTCGTGCTTTTTGTTTTAGAGTTAATGGTTGTAAAAGCGGAGGCGGTTCAAAATTTGATGATGAACTTCAAAAACAATTGGCACGAGAAAGATTGGAAAAGGAGCAACTTCGACGACAATTGGAGGAATTAAGAGAATTGAGAGATTCCAAATTGGGTAAACTTAATAAATTATTAAAAACTTGCCAATCTTATATGAATCGAGATTGGTTTACCACCAGCCCAACTGGTCAAACGGCGTTGAATTGCTATCGGCAGGTATTGAAACTTGAAGCGAATAATCAACAAGCTTTTCGAGCATTTAAAAAGATGGAAAATTATTATGTTGCTGCTATTGAAAAATTTTTGCGGAATAATGATAAGCGACAAGCGGAAAAATATTTAGCTCGGTTGCGGAAAGTTTCTTCAGAATCGTCTAAAATTGATGAGTTTGAGGAAATATTGAGAGAAGTTGTTCCACCACCCCCTGATAAAAATTTTAGATTTATTAAATTAAATTATCGCGGGCAAAGATTAGCTAATTCAGCTTCAAGCTGGACTTGTGTTAAAGATACTCATAGTGGTTTAATTTGGGA
>JAGLFE010000052.1 GCA_023144675.1 Thiomargarita sp.
TTATGAAAATTCAATACAGACAGATATAAAATCTAAAGTCTTATATTTTCTTGGTTTCTATTTTATTTGCGTAACTTCAGTTATTAATGAAACGAGTGTAACCGCTAAAACTAGGAATACACATTAAGCATTTTTACTTTAACTAAACAATTATGCTGTTTTTTAGAAAGTAATATTTGCATATCAGGAATTAAAATAATTACTTGGTTACTGTCAATTCGATTGCCGTTAATTAAACTTAATGAATGCAAGTTTTGATTGATAAGTAACCATTTTCCTTGATGAAATATAAAATAAGCTAAAGGATTTTTATTAGCATCTGGTCCAGGAAAAATATGGTCAAATACATGCCATTTAAATAAACGTTGTCCGTGATAAATAATTAAACGATTACTTGGTATCCATTGTCCTGGTTTATTTTGTATATAAATAATAAACATTGGAATAACGTGTTTAATAACAATATGGCAGAAAGGACAGGAAATTACGGTTTTTTCATCGGGATTAACAATAAACCATTGATGGCTACAATTTTTATTTGGACAGGGATATAACATATTCCACGTTTTAACCAAAGATTTTTCCCATTCATAAGCCGTTGGTCTTTCGTGGGGATTATGTAAGCCTGTAATAAAAGCTTGGTAAAATAACTGGGTTAAACTAGAACCTAAAATGGTAACTGGTAAAAATACATCTTCTTGAGGAAGGTTGGATAAATCATTTGGGTTTTCAATAAAAAGTGCCTTTTCCCCCATGCTCAAATATTCATCCTCTTCTACAGAATCAAACGCATGAATTTTAGAACCTCGCAACGGATGCCGATTCAATAAATATTCATAAATTAATACTGCTAAAGCATGTTGATCAGTACGTATATTAGCAAATTGTTTCTTGGAATCATTTATGGATAAACGACTAGAGGCTATAACTTCTGGTGCAATATAACCTGGCGTTCCATCCACATCAGGCGGAAAAATAGTTGGCACAACCAAAGAATCAATATCAATAATTGTCATTTTACCTGAACTGGGATCAATTAATACGTTATTATCTGATAAATCGGAATGAGCCAAACCAGAAAAATGTAAGCGACCAACTGCCCGAACCAGTAATATGCTGATTTTAAAGTAATTAATCCAATTTCCCTGTTCTTCTTTAGGCAAATATTGTTTTAATTTGGGACTAATAAACCAACGTCCTTTTTTTTCTTTGCCAGCCCAATTACCAGATTTAAAAAAATAATTGGAAGGATAAATCGGAACTACGATACCCAACTTAGGTTTCACCACAATTTTAGATGGCCAACAAAATAAATTGTTCCAATAATTGGCATATCTTTTCCCAACTAAAGTTGGATTAAACTCATTAACAATTTTTTGTAGTCGATATAATCTATTGGGATCAGTTTGATGTTGGTAATTTTTGTAAAAACAGATGACAAATTCTTTATCTTTGGTTAAATAAACTTGTTTTAAACTGCCGTCGCCTATCATATCTGGAAAATATTTTATAACTCTTCCATTTTCTAGTATTGCTTTTTTTAGCATCAATAAAAGTTTAGTGTTCTGATGACAATGTGAATTAAGGGTTGAAAAATTTTACGAAATTATTTACGTATAAAATTAAGTAAATGTAGGATGCTGCTGAGGAACGAAGCGCATCAATCATGTTAAAATTTTTAGCATTTAAAACTTTAATTGGTAGATAGTTACTAAAGTTGAGCATTGCGTTAATAACTATAATCAAAAGGAATTTTTTATGAAACAGCAAACTGTAGTTGTATTAGGAGCTTCACCAAAACCTGAACGTTATTCTAACAAAGCGGTAAATAAATTAATTAAATATGGTCATCAGGTTTATCCCGTACATCCTATTTCTGAGAAAATACATGAACAAAAATGTTATAAATATCTTAGTGAAATTGATGATAAAATAGATACTTTAACGCTTTATGTTAGTGTAGCAAAGTCAACAGCATTAATAAATGATATTTTTATACTTAATCCCAAAAGAATTATTATGAATCCTGGAACGGAAAATGATTTATTAGAAAGTCAAGCTGTAGAAAAGGGCATTGAAGTTATTCGTGGTTGCACCTTAGTAATGTTAGATACTAAACAATTTTAATTCTTGGTTTGAGATAAATATTTATGAGTAATGAAACGGATAAATTTTCTAAAGAGAAGCTAGAAACTTTCAAGTCCCAAATTTTTGGTATAGAAAAATTATATGAATTCATAGATAATCTTGATAAAAATCAACAAATTGACAACTTGCTTGGACCAGCTAAAAACAGCAAAAAATCAAGTAATTTATCTAAGGATAAACCGCAAGCAACTAATAATTCTTCCAAAGAACCTATGAAATTGGTTTATTTTACTACATTATTAAACACGATAGCAGAACAATCTTTAGCCAAAGACCAATTAAAATTTCTTGAATTAGCTAGTTTTCGTAACTTATTTATGTCAGAACAAGCTACTGAATTACTTAAACAATTTAAATTTTCCAGATATAAATTACAAGCTTTAAAAATAATACGCCATAGACTTTCTGATCCAGAAAACTACTTTTTATTACTCAATGCGTTTGAAAAAAGTTTTGAGAAAAAAAAGGCAAGTATTTTGCTCAAAAATGAAGAAAATAATGTGGATGTTTAAAGAAAGTCAAAAAAATAACTTCCTAATTTCAAAATTATAGCATAAATAAAATGCCTATTCAAAACACTGAAAAATTACAAAAAGTACTTGCAAGAGCTGGTTTGGGATCGAGACGAGAAATCGAACTTTGGATAAAGCAACAACGTATCCAAATTAATGGGCAAATTGCAATTATCGGTGATCGAGTTAAAATGACCGATCATATTCATGTTGATGGAAAAAGAATATTTTTATCATCACCACCAGATTCCGCTCGACAAATCTTATGTTACCATAAATCAATTGGTGAACTATGTACACGTCATGATCCAGAAGGTCGCTCGACGGTGTTTGAAAATTTGCCACCAGTTAAAAAAGGACGTTGGATTAGTATTGGACGTTTAGATTTAAATACCGCTGGTTTATTGCTATTTACAACCGATGGTGATTTGGCACATCGTTTAATGCACCCTTCCTATACGATTGAACGTGAATATGCAGTGCGGGTCTTTGGTATTGTTGACGAAGATATTTTAAAAAATCTATCTAAAGGTGTAGAACTTGATGATGGAATGGCTCGTTTTAGCCGTATTATTAATATAGGCGGGCGGGGTACTAACCATTGGTATCATGTAACTATTCAAGAAGGACGTAAACATGAAGTACGGCGACTTTGGGAATCGCAAGATTTAACTGTTAGTCGTTTAATTAGAATACGTTTTGGTCCAATATTATTACCGCCTAATTTACGCAGAAGTCGCTATATTAATTTAGATACTCGTTCTAGCGAAAAGTTATTAAAATTGGTTAATTTGTAATTTTTGATGGTAATAAATTAACAATAGTTCGGACATTTTTACATATTAACAATGCCATAGTTACATCTGGCATGGTAATTCATAATTTACAGCTTTTAGCTTTTCCATAA
>JAGLFE010000520.1 GCA_023144675.1 Thiomargarita sp.
CAAATTTTTATTAGAGGTGAGTTAAATATGCCAATAATATCTATGTTTTATGGCATTCTTATTAGGATGTTCTTTAAAGATACCGATAAACACAACATTCCTCATATACATGCAGAATATCAAGGTAAATCAGCAGTATATTCTATACCAGAAGGTAAATTATTAGCTGGTTCGTTACCATTAAAAAAAGAAAAGTTAGTAATTGCATGGATTGAAATTCATCAAGAAGATTTATTAGCAGATTGGGAACTTGCTGTTAATGGTCAGATTCCTTTTAAAATTAAAGGTCTAGATCAATGATAATTAAAAAAATTGAACCTTTAATAGCTAATTATACCCTTAAAATAACTACTGATAAGGGTAAAGTGGGTGTGTTTGATGTAACTCCATATTTAGATTTAGAAGCATTTACTGATTTAAAAAATGTTGATTCTTTTAAAAAAGTAAATAATGGTGGTTATTTTATTGAATGGGATTGTGGCGCAGATTTATCAGCTGATACAATAGAGGCATATTTGAAATGACGAGCTTGTAAATTGTAGTGAACTTGCTAACCCCAACAATTTAATCTCCGAAATTAGGTTTTGAAATATCGTGTTTCATTTGGAATAATATATATTAGAACTAACCGAACGTCAATATAAATCATACAAAATTCTAAGATAAATAATTGCCTAACTTTGCGCTGAAGCCGATGCGAAAATGCCGAGCGACTTGCCTGATTCACTAATTTTTGTTATCAATTTATAAAACCGCTCCGTTATAGTATAATATGAAAGATATTTCAACTACATTTGTTTATTTGTACGATAACTGATTAAAAAACATAAATAAATACTATTATGGATACCAAAATAATTTTGCAAGCGGTTTACTATCTCTCAACCAAGTTGGGAACAATTAATAAATTGCACACAATAAAATACGTCTATTTTGCCGATAAATATCATTTGATGAAATATTCCAGAATGATTACTAATGATACTTACTACGCAATGAAAATGGGACCAGTTGCATCAAATGTAAAAAACATTCTGAGTAATGACTTTGACAACCTAGAAGAGAAACAACTTTTTGATTTCTATCTAAAAAAATCTGGAAAGTACGGTTTTGATATTGCTTCTGTCTCTTTGGAACTTGATATGTTATCAGAAACAGACAAAGAAGCATTAGATTTTGCAATTGATAATTTTAAAGATGTTGATAATATTGTGGAAGAAACGCATAAATATCCTGAGTGGAAACGTTATGAGGAAACATTCAAAAAAAATGCAACCAAAAGAGAAAAAATCATTATGGCAGATTTCTTTGAATTATCAGGTGAAAAAAATGACCCCTATAGTGAAATACCTATAGAAATTAGGGTAATGTCAAAAGAATTTTTTTTTGAAGAACGGGCAATATAGTATGGAACTTCCTAACGAAATTGTCATCAACTCAATTCTTGACAGTTATGAAAACAAGAGAGCTTACCTTTTTAAAAGTAAAGGTATTGAAAAAGAACACTTTCATATCTGTTTAAAAGTCAATAATGATTCATATATTCTTCTGTTTTTGGTAACTTCACAAGTTGATAAAAGACTCCAATATTACAAAATTCGTAATGATGAAAGATTTTCTGATACCGTAGTTGTTTTTGATAATACGTTAATCACTTGTTTAAGCAAGCAAAGTTGTGTTGATTGTAATCAACCAAAATATCTTACACGAGATGAACTTTTTGCAGAGATTTCAGGTGAAGTAAAATTTATAGATACTGATATTGATTTTTCTTTAATAAAGCGGATAAAAGCAGGAATTGCTAAAAGCCCTGAGGTTAGCGAATACATTAAAAAAGAAATTATTGATTTTCCCAGTACAAATAATATGATTAACTCATAAGTTGCATACGTCTAAATAATAAATTATAATTCGTAAGGGTGCATAAGCTATAGCATTATGCACCATTATTTTTAAAATTACGGTAGTCCTAATGTAGTTTGGGTTAGCTAAAGCGTAATCCAACATCATTCAATGTTTTAAGTCGGGTTATCGACCTACATTTTAGCCCAATCTAGGACTTAGGACTACCAAAAATAGTTGTACAGAGTGTCGATTTTAACTCAATAAATTATTGATTCAACTATATTTTTACTATTTTTTTAAATAAATATCATAACTGGAATAAAAAATGTGGAAAAGTAAACCCTTTATACCTTATTTAATTATTGTTTTCTTTAATGCTTTTACCGATTTAGGGCATAAGATTATTATTCAAAATGCCCTATTTAAATTTTATGATGGCACCGAATTGCGTATTTATACCGCTATTATTCAAGCCATGATTTTATTACCTTTTATTATGACTTTTACCCCTGCTGGTTTTTTATCCGATAAATTTCCTAAAAACAAAGTGATTAAAATAGCTGCTTTGGCGGCGATTCCAATTACCATGATGATTACTTGGAGTTATTACATCGGCGATTTTTGGTTAGCTTTCGGCTTGACTTTTATTTTAGCCTTACAAAGTGCGTTTTACTCTCCAGCTAAATATGGCTATATTCGTGAATTAGTCGGTAAAAATAAATTAACTCCAGCCAATTCAGCCGTACAATCGGTTACCATAATTGCTATTTTAATGGGAACTTTAGTTTACACGCTGTTATTTGAAGGCTTATATTCAGGACAATTTACATCAACTGGCGATATTTTACAATCAGTTAAATATGTTGGTTTTGTGCTTATCATTGGAGCCGTTATTGAGGCATGGCTTGCATTTCAATTACCTTCAAAACGAGAAACAAACACCAAATTACATTTTAATTTTAGTAAATATGTCAAAATGCAATCTTTACGAGAGAATTTAACTAGTGTTTGGTCTCATCAAGGCATTCGTTTAAGCATTATCGGTTTAGCGGTATTTTTTGCTATCAACCAAGTTTTACTAGCTACTTTTGGAGCGCATTTGAAAGATGTAGTTGGTGAAACTGATACTCGCATTGCTAATGGAATTATGGCTTTAGGTGGTCTTGGAATTGTTTTTGGGGCTATTTTTGCTGGTAAAGTATCCAAAAATTATATTGAAACTGGCATTATCCCACTCGGAGCATTGGGTATTTGTATTTCATTAATTATTTTGCCATTTTTACGCGATAACCTATCTTTATCTATTTTATTTGTTATTTATGGATTTTTTGGTGGTTTATTTATTGTGCCTTTAAATGCCTTGATTCAATATTATGCCAAGGAAAACGAATTAGGCACTACATTGGCGACTAATAATTTCGTGCAAAATATATTTATGCTGTCTTTCTTGGGCATTTCTATTGGTTTAGCTTACATGGAATTATCCAATCAAACAACTTTTTACATATTATCCATTGTTACTTTTATCGGTACTTTATATGCCATTCTTAAATTACCGCAATCTTTTATTCGCTACGTAATTACAGGTATGTTAAGACGGCGTTATCAAATCCAAGTGGTGGGCATGAAAAATTTACCTTCTAATGGCGGCGTATTATTACTCGGTAACCATGTCAGTTGGCTAGATTGGGCAATGTTGCAAATAGCTTCGCCGCGCCCAATTCATTTTGTCATGTTCCGCAGTTATTACGAAAAATGGTATCTAAAAGGGTTTTTAAACATATTCAAAGTCATTCCCATCGGACGCACTGGTAGCCGACAAGCTTTAGAACAAGTTCGCACATATTTAAGTCGTGGCGAAATAGTTGCCTTATTTCCCGAAGGACATATAAGCCATAACGGACATTTAAGTATTTTTAAGGCTGGTTTTGAAAAAGCGGTTAAGGATACCGATGCGGTGATTGTGCCATTTTATTTACGAGGATTATGGGGCAGTTTATCTTCCTATGCGACTAAAAAATATCGTTACTCAGCGGGAAATGCTGGATTACGCAAAATTACCATTGGTTTTGGCAAAGCTTTATCCTCAGATGCTACCGCTGGTCAAGTAAAACAGGCAGTTTTAGAAACTTCCATCCATGCTTGGCAAGAATATGTAAGTAGTTTAGAACCTTTAGCCGAAAGTTTCTTAAAAACAGCCAAAATGCAAAAAAATCGGGTTTGTTTAATGGAAGCGACAGCGGATTTAACTTATGGACGCTTATTGACTGCCAGCTTAATTTTTGCCAAAAAACTCAAGGCTTTAATGTTAGGACAGCAAAATATAGGAATTTTATTACCCGCTTCCTCTGGAGCCGTAATTGCTAATTTAGCGGTGTTAATCAATGGCAAAACGGTAGTTAATCTTAATTATACCGCCACTCCAACAACCATTTTAGCTTGCATGGAAGTTGCCGAAATTAAAACAGTTCTCACTTCCAAACGTTTCTTAACTAAATTGGAAGATCGGGGGATTAATTTAGAGCCGTTAAAATCGCAAGCGCAATTTATTTACTTGGAAGAGGTTAAAAAAGAAATTCCTAAAACGACACTACTTTGGACTTTTTTACAAACTAAATTATTACCAGCTTTGGTGTTGAAAATGCTTTATTTTGAAAAAGTTACTTTAGACGATACCGCCGCAATATTATTTAGCAGTGGTAGCGAAGGCACGCCTAAAGGAGTCGAATTAAGCCATGCTAATATTATGGGAAATATTAAACAATCCACTGCCATTCTTAATCCCGAAGATAATGATGTCATTTTAAATGCTTTGCCTACTTTTCACGCTTTTGGGCTAACCGTTAGCACCTTTTTACCGCTAATTGAAGGCATTCCAATGGTTTGCCAACCTGACCCAACTGATGCTAAAGCAGTTGCTCGTTTAATAGCGCAATATCAAATAACCTTTTTATGTGGCACTTCCACCTTTTTCCGCATTTATACCCGTAGCCGTAAAGTGCATCCATTGATGTTTCAAAGTTTACGCATTATTATCGCTGGGGCGGAACGTTTAAGTCCTGAAGTACGGCAAGCTTTTAAGGAAAAATTCAATAAAGAAATTTATGAAGGTTATGGCGCAACTGAAACTTCACCCGTAGCTAGTTGCAATATTCCTGATATTTTACTGTCTTATTCTGGCGATGTGCAAGTGGGTAATAAAATTGGAACTGTTGGTTTGCCTTTACCTGGAACTACGATTAAAATTGTTGACCCCAATACTTTAGCCGAATTGCCGATTGGGGAAGCGGGTTTGATTTTGATTAGTGGTACGCAGTTAATGAAAGGCTATTTAAAAGATGCTGAGAAAACGCAATCGGTGATTATTGAAAAAGATGGGGTGCGTTGGTATAAATCTGGCGATAAAGGGCGATTAGATACTGATGGCTTTATTACTATTTTAGATCGCTATTCCCGTTTTGCTAAATTAGCTGGTGAAATGGTTAGTTTAGGTGCAATTGAAGCGGAAATAACTAAAATTGTTGATAATTCAGAAATGGAAGTATTAGCTGTTGCCTTGCCTGACCCAGGTAAAGGGGAAAAGGTTATTTTGTTGGTTGCAGGCGAGATTGATTTGGATAACTTAAAATCCCAAATTATAAAAAGTAATATTAATCCATTAATGAAGCCAAAAACTTATTTAGCTGTGGAAGCGATTCCAAAATTGGGAACGGGAAAGGCTGATTTCAGTGGAGCGAAGAAGTTGGTTTTGGAAATGATGCCATAAAAAATTTGTTTTTAGCTCGTGCTTAAATTTTGGCGGGATTTTACCCACCCTACCTAGCTTAGGGGTTGGGTGGTGAGTAATTACCAATTTTGTATTTTTGATAAGGAAAATTAAAATGGCTTATGGTACTTTCAAATCAGTTGAAGAGGTGGCTACAAAATTTGATATTGAAGTCGCAGATACAATGATATTCATTGGTGGAAAAACGTTAGAAATTTCAGAACTATTATTCTCTATCGTCGAAAATAATTTAAGAGATAAAATAAATTATGTCTCTGAATATGCGATTTGTGAAACCATTATTCGTCCTATTTTGGATATAGTTGCCCAAAATTATCCTTTAAAAGTTTGGTCACATATTCCTTATAATGTGGATAAAGAAAAAGGACTCGTGGGAGAACCAAATTATTTAATCGCTCCAAAAAATAAATATGGTGGTATGATAAGCCCAGCTTTGTGTGTTATAGAAGCTAAAAAAGATAATTTTGATGAAGGTTGGACACAGGCTTTAGCAGAAATGGTAGCCTCTTCTCTACTTGATGCCAAAACTTGTTATGCGATAGTAACTACAGGTACAGTTTGGCAATTTGGAAAATTAAAAAACAATATTTTTATTGTAGATCCAACCTTCATGTCTGCATCCACCGATTTACAGCGACTTTTTAATAGCATTAATTGGGTATTTAATGAAATATCCTAAAATAGCACGCACTACGGTAAAATAGGTAAGGTTGATTTTTAATGAAAATAAATATGCAATTTTTAAAAAACTATTTATTTATAACTGAAGTTACGCAGATGAATTTAGATGTTATAAAATATAAGATGCGAATTAAGAGTCAAAAGCCAATAAAAACATAGCCGCAGACAATCTGCCAAAAACATGAACCATCAAACCTTTATAAGAACGAACCTTGGAAGCGATTTGAATATTAGTTTTTTCTTGAATCCAATTAAAAAGAGATTCGATAGGTT
>JAGLFE010000521.1 GCA_023144675.1 Thiomargarita sp.
TTTTAACTCTTAATTCTCATTTAAAGTTTAGTTGGTAGATAGTTACAAATATTTTTCCTAAATAATAGAATTTTAGATGAATATTTTAAAATTAAGTTTTACGTAAATTATATTCAGTACCACAATAAGGACATTTAGCGTGTCCAGTTGTTTTCACTGGTAAAAAAACTCTAGGATGTGAATTCCATAAACTCATATTAGGCATTGGACAATGCAAAGGCAAGTCATTTTTAGTTACTTCATATTCCATTTTTTCATTAGGCGTTGCTGTTCCTATTTCAATCATTTTATTTACCTTTAATTGTTAAAATTCATATCAAAGTAAGCCAATTTTGATGTGCAATATGGCGACCATAGACAACATCAAAGAATAATTTTTGTAAATGTTCAGTGATTGGACCACGCTTACCATTACCAATAGTACGATTATCCAATTCACGAATCGGAGTTACTTCAGCAGCAGTGCCAGTAAAAAAGGCTTCATCGGCAATATATACTTCGTCCCGAGTAATACGTTTTTCCCGAATTGTTAAATCCAGTTCTTCAGCTAAAGTAAAAATGGTCGAACGGGTAATGCCATTTAAAGCTGAAGTTAAATCAGGAGTATAAATAATCCTATCGCGTATAATGAAAATATTTTCACCACTGCCTTCCGCAACATAGCCCTCGTTATCCAACAATAAAGCTTCATCATAACCACAGGAAAGAGCCTCTTGTAAAGCGAGCATCGAATTCATATAATTGCCATTAGCTTTGGCTTTACACATGGTAATATTAACATGATGGCGGGTATAAGAGGAAGTACGAATACGGATGCCTTTTTCCATACCTTCAGTTCCTAAATATGCTCCCCAATTCCAAGCGGCAATAATAGTATGTACTTGTAAATTATCGGCGCGCAAACCCATACCTTCAGAACCATAAAAACACATTGGTCGAATATAAGCACTATCTAATTTATTATCTTTCACCGCCGCACAACAGGCTTGAGTAATTTGTTCGTGGCTATATGGAATTTTCATTCCCAAAATATGTGCAGAATCAAATAAACGTCTTATGTGTTCTTTTAAACGAAAAATAGCAGTCCCTTTCTCGGTATCATAAGCGCGAATACCCTCAAAAACACCCATTCCATAATGCAATGTATGCGTCAAAACATGGACTTTTGCTTCACGCCATGGTACCATCTCGCCATCAAACCAAATTGTACCATCACGATCTTCCATTCCCATTTTATCTATTCTCCTATAAAAATTTATATTAATTGTTGCTGTGCTTCTTGATATTTTTCAGCAGTTTTGGCTACGATATTTTGAGGTAAAACTGGAGCTGGGGGGGTTTTATTCCAGTCTAAAGTTTCTAAATAATCCCGAATAAATTGTTTATCAAAACTAGGTGGACTAATACCAGTACGATATTGTGTCATTGGCCAAAAGCGTGAAGAATCTGGAGTTAAAACTTCATCCATTAATACTAATTGGTCATTTTCATCTAAACCAAATTCAAATTTAGTGTCCGCAATAATAATTCCACGTTTAGACGCATAATTTCTAGCAAGTTGATAAATTTTTAAACTAACATCCCGAACTTGTTCTGCCAATTTTGTTCCAATTAATGAGCAAGTAACGGCAAAATCAATATTTTCATCATGTTGACCTAATTCTGCCTTAGTTGATGGTGTGTAAATAGGCTCAGGCAATTGTTCAGCCTGTTGCAAACCGCTAGGTAATTTAATTCCGCAAATATTTCCAGTTTTTTGGTAATCTTTCCAACCTGAACCAGCTAAATAACCACGCACTACCGCTTCAACAGCTAAAGGTTTTAATTTTTTTACAACTATCGCTCGTTGTTTTATCAAATCCGCATTTTTAATAAATTGATTTAAATCTAAACTAGCTAAATGGTTAGGAATAACTGATTGGGTAAAATCAAACCAAAAATTAGATAAATTAGTTAAAATTTTGCCTTTATTGGGAATCGGGGTCGGTAAAATCACATCAAAAGCTGAAATTCTATCTGTTGCGACAATTAGCAAGTGTTTTTCATCTAAAGTATAAATATCACGTACTTTACCACGTTGTTTAAGCGGTAAGGATAATTGGGATTCAAATAAGGGATGAGACATTTTATTTTAAAATCTAAATCCTATTTTTAAGCCAAATTGGGGTACTTCACCAATAGAAACTTCACCATTAATAACTAATAATGGAAAAGGCGAAAATTGGAGACCAGCCAATGCACGATAACCAGTTTCACTGACATCTTCTAAATCAACTAAATTGGAATTTTCACTGCTACTTATTCTAGTAAGAGAAACTCCGCCATAAGGGGTAAACATCAGAAAACCTTTACTAACTAACATATCTAAGGATTGAGTGCTAATATCAACATCATCTACACCTTGCAATTGGGTATAACTTGCCCTTACGCTCAATGCTGGCGTAAACATACTTCCTTCCAATAAAGCGTATTTTGCTTCAATTCCAATAAGTTTAATATTGGTATTAGGTACTGCGGTGTACATTGCACCTATATCAATTCCAAAAGGCAAACCTTTTTGTATATGCAATCTAGGGGTAGGCAAATAAGAAAAAGGATCACTATCATCTACCATATTTATCCAAAATTCTGCAGTATCACTAATATCAGTAAACATCATATCTAATGAAACATCAAAGCCTAAAACGCCCAGTGGTTCAGCTGGAGCCATTGGACTAAATAATAAAGCGGTCCCGAATTCTTTAGAAAAATCCACAAACATATCTTGGGAAATCGCATCAGTAAATTCAATTTCTTGAGCTAACGCAAAATTTGAATTGATTAATAAGGCAAATATTAAAATAAGTTTCTTCATATTAAGTTTCCCTTTAAGTAAAAAGGTAAAAAGTTATTTTTAAGCATAAATCATATTTTAAAACAATTAAAAAGCTAGAAATGTTAAAATTATATAATCACAAAATATAACTATACAACTATAATGAAAATAATAACATTATTAAGTAGTTTAAGTCAAGCAATTGATTAGAAGTAAGTTTTTATTAAGTACTGAACCACAAATAATTAGGTA
>JAGLFE010000522.1 GCA_023144675.1 Thiomargarita sp.
CATCTTTGTTCAGGACTACCAATTTTCTTAATTAAATAATTTAGATTTTACGAAGCGCATCAATTATTTCAATGTTTTAAATTCTAATCACACATTTGATTTTAAATAAAAACTTCCTGATAGATAGTTACCAATAAAAAAAGTATTTGTTTATATTATTCTAAATATTTTTGATTATTTTCAATAGGTTTGCTATAGTAATAAATGAAGTGGAAAAAATTCAGTAAACATTTTTCTGTATCTCATCATTAGTTATTAACAAATAAGGAATAATTGACAATGGATTTTGACAAACTATCTAAAGAACAACAAGTTTTAACCGTTATGCGCAAAGTGTTAAGCAATATTGTGAAAGAAATTACGCCACCACCAGGTGCAAAATATCCATTATCAGAATCAACAGTGGAAGATATTCGTATGTGCCTGGGCTTAATTACCAATCGTGAACAAGAATTATCAGCCGAACAAGGTGATGAAAATAGCAAAAATCAGCGTCCTTATTACGTTGATGAAAAGAAACCGCATTAATTTAAGCCAATAAAGTTTATTTACCAATTAAAAAATATGGAAAAACTTCCCCTAGTTGCGCTTATTTCTGGACGTGGTAGTAACTTAAAAGCCATTATTGATACACCTAATCCATTGTTTGAAATACGTGCCGTTATTAGTAATCGCTATCATGCAAAAGGACTTGCTCATGCTAAACAAGCGGATATTGCTACTGAAATTATTGACCATGACTTATTCAATTCTCGCCTCGAATTTGATCATGCACTTAAAAATTGTATCAATCAATATCAAGCCAAATTAGTCATTTTAGCTGGATTTATGCGCATTTTAAGCCCTGATTTTGTTAATTATTATCAAGGTCGTTTACTTAATATTCATCCTTCGCTATTGCCCGCATTTAAAGGTTTAAATACTCACAAACGTGCTTTAGAAGCTGGAGTTAAAGAACATGGTGCGAGCGTCCATTTTGTAACTGCTGATTTAGATGCGGGACCAATCATCATTCAAGCACGGGTAGCAGTTTTAGCTGATGATAATGAAGCAAGTTTATCGCAACGGGTGTTAAAACAGGAACATCGTATTTATCCACAATCTATACAATGGTTTGCACAAAACCGACTGCGATTAGAAGGACAATATGCTGTATTAGATGACAAACCGTTGATTTTTAACAATACTGATTAAATATGAGTAGAATGACAGAAGAAGATATTCTATTATTTAGAAAATCTATGCAAGATGTGAAACCGCTTAAACCTGATAATAAAGTATTACCACATAAAAAAAATCCTTTAACTCACCCTAAACAAGTTCATATTAATAAAGCACAACCATGTAAAGATACGTTGTCAGAAAAATATGAACCAGCGAATGTAGAATTAGGTGATGAATTGTCATTTATGCGGGCAGGAATACAGCATAATGTAATGCTTAAATTAAAACGCGGTCAATTTAGTATCAAAGATGAATTAGATTTACATGGAATGGTAGTGCGGATTGCTCGAAAAGAGGTGATTAACTTTTTATGTCGATGCCAACAGCTTAATTTTCGTTGTGTTAGAATTATACATGGGAAAGGTTATGGTTCACGACAACATCAACCAATTTTGAAAAATCAAATTAATCAATGGTTACGGCAAAGAAATGAGGTACTAGCATTTTGCTCGGCACGACCATCTGATGGCGGTACAGGAGCAATATATGTATTAATTAAGCAAAATAAATAAGCTAGGAAAAACTAATATGATTATCAATTCTTCCTAGCTTTATTTAAAATGCTAAAACTAATTATTTAATTATTGAGCTGGTGCTACAGGTGCTGCTGGTGCACGAGGTGGTTCACCATAAGGAGCGGCGCCATAAGGAGCACCATAACCAGGGTATCCACCACCATAGCCAGGATAACCGCCAGGATAACCACCACCATAGTTGTTGCCATAACCAGGATAACCGCCACCATAGCCATAACCAGGATAACCACCACCATAGTTGCCATAACCAGGATAACCGCCATAGCCATGATTACGGTTATAACCATTACCAGAGCCATGTCCACCCATAGAAGTGCTAAAACTCATATCACCTCCACCCCAACCATTGCCATCCATCCAATCGTTGTTGCCCCAATTATTACCATTACCGCCCCAAGGACTATTATTACCGCCGCCCCAAGGACTCCATCCACCCCAAGCTTGGGCAGGAGTTGTAGCAATTGCTGCGCTTCCAAGGATGGCTGATAATGCCATTGCTTTAACAAGTTTTTTCATAACAAATTACCTCTAAAAATTAGGATGATTAAATAATTCTAATTTTAGTTAAGTTAGTTCCAAAAAAATATAATTTTGAATATAAGAACTAAAAACATGCTTTATTATAAATAAGCGATGCTAATGATAATTATTAAGGTTAATTTATAAAAAAACAACCCAAATAAATATTCAATTATCCAAATTTTATTTTTACTTAACTAGAATCTAATGATTTTAATTAAAAAATTTTTTCTAAAATACAAAAACTTCCTAATATAAAAGTTTTTATTGAACAGTATAATATCAAAGAATAAGTATATTATCAATCACTAATATAGATATTTTTTTATTAAAATATATAAGCTATTGATTATAGTATCAATAATTTATTTCTATGATAATTTTTCTTGACTATAAATATAAAATAGGTTATAATATAAAATTATAATGAAGTTAAATATAAACAATTATTACTTAAAAGGGACAGAAATTTCTTATTGTCCTTCGCCACATTATGATGAACGCCCTAATAATACAAAAATTAACTTGTTAGTAATTCATAATATTAGCTTGCCGCCTAGACAATTTGGTGGTCCGTTTATTGATCAATTATTTACCGCTAAACTAGATAAAAATGCTCATCCTTCTTTTTCTGAACTTGCAGATTTAAGAGTTTCGGCTCATTTGGCTATTCGACGTACTGGTCAAATAACTCAATATGTGTCTTTCCAAAAACGAGCTTGGCATGCTGGGATTTCTTCTTTTCAAGGACGGGAACGTTGTAACGATTTTTCTATTGGAATAGAATTGGAAGGCTGTGATGATATAGCTTATACTGAAATTCAATATCAAAAATTAATTCAAATTATTACTATTTTGAAACAAAAGTGGTCTAGTTTAACGCAGGAAAATATTGTTGGACATTGCGATATTGCACCAGGACGCAAGACTGATCCTGGCTCTGCTTTTGATTGGAAACGGGTGCAAAATTTATAAAATTTAGTAGCCATTGAATAAGTAATGCTATTTAATTTCTAAAAAATTATGCTTTAGTGAAAAAACATTACATTTTCAGGACTGCCTTATATTTTACCGATACAACCAAACCCGCATTAACGATAACAATTTATCGGTATTAATTGGTTTAGCTAAATAATCATTTGCCCCCGCTTCAATACATTTTATTTTATCTTCTTTCATGGCTTTAGCTGTGAGGGCAATGATGGGTAATTTACGGTATTTAGATTGTTGCCTAATCTTTTTCATAGCTTCATAACCATCCATTTCAGGCATCATAATATCCATAAGCACAATTGCAATGTCATCATGTTTTGCTAATTTTTCCAAGGCTTCTTTACCATTTTCCGCTAAAATTATTTTCATTTCATGGCTTTCTAAAACCGTGGTCAAAGCAAAACTATTGCGCATATCATCATCAACTAGCAACACCTTTTTCGTGTGAAAAATTTCAGTTTTATCATGTATCATTCGCAATATATCACGTTTTTCAGTGGGTAAATCGGCAGCAATTTGATGGAGAAATAAGG
>JAGLFE010000523.1 GCA_023144675.1 Thiomargarita sp.
TGAGGAATCAGTTGGTCTATCAGTGTACCAATACCCAGTTCATCGTACATACCTGCTACTAATCCTAGATGTTCGAGTTGCTTGCTTTGGTAATGTTTGGGATCGTACATTGTTCCTGTTTCAACATGTATTGCCATAAGTTATAGAGTCTTTGCTAAGTAATTACTAATTTATTATTATTGGTGTGCGGAGTGTCGGTTATAATATTTGGTTTTTAATTTAAACTTTTCATATCTGCGTAACTTCAGTTAAAAATTTAAATTATTTTTGTGTAATTGTAATTCATTGATTTAACAGAACTTATTTTAACCCTTAATTCGCATTACCACTACTTTGTTCAGGATTACCATTTATTGCCATAAATTTTTATCGCTAACTATTTCAATCATCGCATTAATTACCTGCATTAATTCGGCTTCTTTAATAATATAAGGTGGCATAATATAAACCAAATTTTTAAAAGGACGCACCCAAACCTCACGTTTAACAAATTCAGCTTGTATTTTCGCCATATTAATTACTTCCTTTAATTCAATCACACCCACTGCACCTAATATCCTAATATCAGCCACTTGTGGTAAAGAAATAATTGGCAATAGAAATTTTTTCAACTGGGTTTCAATTTGCATAACCCGTTGTTGCCAAGGCGTATCAAGTAAAAGTTGAATACTTGCGGTAGCAACTGAACAGGCTAATGGATTTGCCATAAAAGTTGGACCGTGCATAAATACACCCGGTGGATTAGATGATATTATTTCACTGATTTTTTGAGTAGTCAAAGTAGCGGCTAAACTCATGTAACCACCAGTTAAAGCCTTGCCTAAACACAAAATATCTGGTACAATATTCGCCTGTTCAAAAGCAAATAAACTGCCAGTGCGACCAAAACCAGTAGCAATTTCATCCAAAATTAATAATATCTCATATTTATCGCATAATTGACGTACTCGGCGTAAATAAGTTGGACAATATACCCGCATCCCGCCAGCTCCCTGCAACAATGGTTCTAAGATAACAGCAGCGATTTCATTATGGTGTTGCGTTAAAATTGCTTTAAAACTGGCTATATCAGTTTCATTCCATTCAGCATCGGTACGAGATTGAGGTTCATCGGCAAAAAAGTGTTGCGGTAATAAATGGGAGAATAAATTGTGCATTCCATTAACTGGATCACAAACCGCCATCGCTCCAAAAGTATCACCATGATAGCCTCGACGAATAGTCAATAGCTTCTGTTTCTCCACCTTCCCCACTGCTTGCCAGTATTGAATTGCCATTTTGATTGCAACTTCCACCGCCACCGACCCCGAATCAGAAAAAAATACTTTTTCCAACTCAATAGGGGTAATTTCCACTAATAAGCGCGCTAATTTTATAGCTGGAGCATGGGTTAAGCCGCCAAACATGATATGCGCCATTTTATCTACTTGAGCATGAATAGCTTGATTTAGATAAGGGTGATTGTAGCCATGAATCACTGACCACCAAGAAGCCATACCATCTATTAGTTGTTTTCCATTCGCCAAGGTTAAGTAAACGCCTTTAGCGGCAACAACTGGATAAACTGGAACTGGATTTGGAATAGCGGTATAAGGATGCCAAATATGATGCTTATCGTAAGCTAATTCATCATCTAATTGGGAGAGATTTTTCATTGAACTAGAGATTAACTTTTTTCAAAGTTTGTTGATTTTTTTGTTCAAAGCTATGCCATAATTCGGTATAAGTTTTTTGCAAAATTGGATGTTTTAAATCGGGGGCAATCTCGCTAAGTGGCTGTAAAACAAAGGCGTATTGTAAAATTTCATCACCAGGCACAGTTATTTTATCCTCTTTATAAATTATATCGTCATAAAGTAAAATATCTAAATCCAGCGTGCGGGGACTAAAAGGATTAGCAGTGCGTTTTCTATCATTATTATTTTCAATCAAATGCAATAAATGAAAGATTTTTATTAAATCATAATGGGTAGTAAATCCAGCCACAAGATTGTAAAAATTATCGCCAGCAAAACCAATGGCTTTACTTTCATAAACAGATGATGAAATTAATTGCCCAAAGTTTTGTTCCAATTCAATTAAACCAGCATTAATATACCGTTTTGGTTCAATATTACTGCCAATACTAATGTAAATTTGTGCCACTAGCTTGGTTTAACTCCACGTTCAATGATTACACCAACATCTTTGGCATGACGTACCGCACCTTGTTTATTTACTCGTAACCGCACCCAAGGAACTGCAAATTCAGTCAAAATAATTTCAGCCATTCGCTCGGCTAAAGTTTCAACTAATTTAAATTCGCTATGACCGACAAAATCAATTAAACGCTTTGCCACCGCTTTATAATTTAAAGTGTCTTCTAACTTATCTGTTTCAGCCGCTTGCCGAATATCAGTAGCCATTTCTAAATCAAAAATAACCGTTTGTTTGATTTGCCGTTCCCAATCAAAAACTCCAATAATGGTTTCTATCTTTAAGTCATTTATATAAATAATATCCATGGAATTATTAAACCTCTTGCATAAATAGTGTAACTGATTTATTTTACTTGTAATTTAACAACGGTTCGGACAGTTTTTGAAATTTATATTGCTTTAAAATATTAAGTAGTTGAAATTTAAGCAGTTTTTAAATTGTGCCTAAAAATAAAAAATATTTTAATAACAATGGTTTATAAAAACTGTCCGAACTATTTATTTAATAAATGTTGATTAAATAAAATACTTATTTAAGCTTTTTGTTATTTCCTACTTCATAATTATCTCATTTTTTACTTTTGCAAGAGGACTATTCAAGCACACTGCCTTATTCGTAATAATGGGCATAGCTTACAAATTATTTAAATTTAATAATCAATTCATCCTCAAAATTAAATATAGTCAAAGTTGTTTTGATTTGTTCAAACTTTATCTTGTTACTAAAATTAGATTCTATAAAGTAAGTTTCATTCAAAGCAAGAGCTTGTCTTAACTTATTTTTATCTTGAGTTAAATTCAATTTTCCAAGTAGCTCAGTATTAAAAAATGGTTCAGGTTCTAAATCAAATAAAGTTTTCATTACCTTAGAATATAATTCACTAACTTTTGTCATCTGTAACTTTTCATCTAAGAAAATGACATATTCTAACTTTTTGTTAGTCGGATCGTCTACATCAAATATATTGACTTCATCTGGGACAGATTCATTTATTTCTACCAATGGAAATTTCCAAACTTTTAGGAAACGTTCTTTAATCAATATAAAACGTTCTTCTATCTCTGCTTTTCCCAATTTATCAATAGTTGATAAATAACGATTTAACCAAAGACGACTATATTTATAACCTTGTTCCTTACCATCATTATTCATATCCCTTTTTTGTATAAAAGATTTATTACTCAAGATTCCATTGTTACCAGAAAGTGTAAGATTAGCAATAGTATTCAGATAATTTTCCTTTATAATATTGTATTCATCAATACCTAAATCAACCTTCCACTTTGCATCAGGATTTTGTGGAAATATATGTTCTATTGTGAGATTATTAATTTGAACTAATTCTTTGTTTTCAAAATTTTCTAAACGTTCAAAAAAATAAATTCTATTTTTGGGTTTAATCCCATATACATCCTTTTCTCTTAAAGCATTTATAACTTCATGATTTGAAGGGAATTTTTGACTACCTTTTTTTCTCAGTAATGATTTTCCAATAGATGCTAAATAATCAAATTTATCCACATCATCATACAATTTCATGAAGATTTTATTAAGTGCATTTGTCGGCAATCCAATTATAAAACGTCTCCACACAAACGATTGTATTAATTCGAGAATATTTACAAATATATCTTTTTGAATTACTTTACTTGAATAATCATCATACACTTTCATCAAAAATGGATACGCTACGTTTACTTCTAAACGATTAATATATTCAATCTGAAGCCTTATTTCCTGATCTTGTTCTTTTTCAGGATTAAGTAATTTGTTATAATGTATAGCAAATTTCTTTATTGGAGATAAATAATCTTCCAACTTTTCAACAGTTCTAGTTGGGAAATTAGCCTTGAATTCTTGATAAACTTTTCCTTTGTTTGGAATTTTCTTATTTAAAAATGTAAGATAATCTCTTATAAAATCAGATACTCTATTTTTTGCAGTTTTTTCTTCTTTAGCCAGTTTTTCTATTATTTCCCAATAATTTTCATAAATTTTTTGTTGGCTTTTCCGTTTAAGTCCCATCAAAATATAGTTTCTAATAAGATCAGCCTGTGAAAGTTCTAATCCAGTTGAATTCAAACTTTCAAAAATTCTTTGCGGATCGTCCTTTTCTCTATCAAGAGATATTTCAACAAACATAATTTTAGACAACCCCTTTAAAACCAATTCGTAGTTTTCTTCGATAATAAATTCTTTAAAATAGTTAAAATTATCAATTAGACGTGAAAAATCGGAATATTCTTCTTCAGAGGAATTTCTTAATAAATGTTTTAATACCTGATCATTATTCTCGGTTGGTCTTAATTTTAATTTTTCTTCTTCTTCTGAAAATTTATTTATCAGATATGTTTCATTAATACGATTAATCAATGAATCTTTTTTTAATTTGATAGCTAATTTATAAATTACTAGATAAATTAACGTTACTGTAGTTAATCTCTGTTGACCATCAATAATGGTTAATTCTGTAATTCCAGATGCTGAGTAAACATCGTCATGTATATAAACAATGCTACCAATAAAATGAGCATTTATATTCTCATTATTTCCTATATTAATAACATCATCTAATAGTTTTTTACATTGAACATGAGCCCAATCATAATTTCTTTGATAGACAGGAATAACAAATTGAGTATCATTTTGTGCTAAAAATTTATTTAAATTTACTTCTCTTGCGTTCATAGATATTATCCAATTTTCATTTTTAATCAATCACCTTACGCAGGCGTGAGAATTTTGCAAAAATTGCAACTGAGCAAAAGCCTGCTGAATAACCTTGAGTTTTTAAAGCTTAATGTAGGCATAAAGTGTGGCAAAAAAGTGATTAACTTGTATAATAAATTTTAAAAGATTATAATCTATATTTACTAAAGATGTCAAATTCAAAGCTTTAATATAAAAATAAAGTACAACCATTTTGAATACTAAAAACTCAGAAAATAAAGAACATCTATTTAATTTACAGGCTGAATTAATACAAAAGCAAGCAGAAATTAAACAATTGCAACAAATCATTAAGCAAAATAATCAAGAAATTAACCAATTAGCACAATGGTTACAAAGTTTACAACCACATATTTTAGCTATTTACAATTCTATTACTTGGAAAATAGGCGCAACCATAGTTCATCTTATTTTAAAACTATTAAGTCGTCCAGCAGGAATAACTGCGCAAGATATTACTAACAAAATTTTTTCTCGTTTTAATGCTTGGCGAACTGATTATTTTACTCAACAAGCTGCTTTGCAACAAATTACTTGGCATGATAAGCAGGAATATACTGATTGGATTCAGCAATACGATACATTAACCAGCCAAGAATTAACTAAAATGCGGGCAAATATAGCGGTTGGGGAAATTTATGAAATTGCTCTGTTTATAATTGTAAATGCTGATAATATCTCACATTTGCAACACACTATAACTTCCATTCAACAACAAATTTATCCACATTGGAAATTATATATTGCGCATCAAATTAATTTGCCCGAAGGTATTTTAAACAGCATTCAAAATGAAAAGCGGATTCAATCAATATCTTTCGTGGTTGAAAAGCCGTTAGCTAATATTTTCAATACTTTATTGAAACAGACGAATAGCCCATTTATAGCTATTATACAAACTGCTGACAAATTAGCTGTTGATGCACTTTATCAAGTAGTCAAAGTTCTAAATATCAATCCCAATTTAGATTTTATTTACACCGATGAGGATAAAATAGATTCCAACTCACAACGTTATGCCCCTCATTTCAAATCTGATTGGAATCCCGATCTTTTTTATTCCCAATATTACACACAGCATTTAAGTATATATCGTTGCGAGTTAATTAATAAATTGGGAGGATTTAAAACAGATTATCCGAATTGCGAAGAATATGATTTAACTTTGCGATTTATTGA
>JAGLFE010000524.1 GCA_023144675.1 Thiomargarita sp.
TGATTTAACTAAAGAAATAATTATTACTGGTAGGGCGATTCAAACTGGAACTGAGATGATAAGTACTTTTGCCGTTACTGGTAATGGTTCTGATATTGATGAAACTAATGATTCTTTAATTGGTACAGTTGGTACTGTGAGTGGACAAGCGGCTGATTTCGTGGTAACAATTAACGATGCTGAACAAAGTGTTTTAGTTAATAAAGCAATAACTTATGATATAAATGTAACTAATAATGGAGCTAATGATGCGGCGGCAATATTAAATGTTACTTTAGTTGGGCATAATATTATCATTGAATCCTTGAATAATGAAAACTGTACTGGTGGCTTGACCTTCAGTTGTCAGTTAGAAATATTGCCAGTTGGGGAAACCAAAACTATTTCCTTGACTGTAATTCCAACCACTATTGAAATTTTAGTATTATCGGCGGAAGTCATTGGCAATGCCTTTGACCCTAATATACCCAATATAGCTACTATAGAAACTGCTATTACTAATAAAGAAAGTAATTTAGCCGTTACTTTAGCCGCTACGCCTGAATCAGTGTTATTAGCTCAAAATATAACTTATAGCGCAATAGTTACTAATCATGGTCCACATCAAGCGACTGGAGTTCAGTTTGAACAGCAATTACCTAGCAATGTAGAATTTATTTCAGTTGCTGGTAGCCAAGGGCAGGATTGTCAACAAGTAGAAAATTTAATTACTTGCTTGCTCGGTCCAATTGAAGTTGGAGCTGAAGCCACTGTCAATTTGGTGGTAAAAACGCAATTAGCTGGGCAATTAAATAGTACTGCTAAAGTAAATAGTAGTAGTTTTGATGCGGTTCAAACTGATAATTTAGTCAATTCTATTGTAAATGTAACTCCCCAAACGGCTGATTTAGCGATTGCAATAAGTCGTAATCCCGAAACCACATTAGTCGATATGCCGATTTCTTATACAATTAACTTGACTAATCAAGGACCTGACCCAGCCATAAATATTATTTTAACTAACCAATTTTCTGGTCCGATAAGATTACCATCTGCTCCAAATTTTGTACCTGCCAATGCTGGAGAATGTACTGTTTTAGAAAGTGGAAATATTTTAACTTGTAGCATTGCCAGCATACCCAATAATGGTAGTTTAAACTTAGAATTTACGATTCAAGCCAATATTACTACCGACCTAGAACTGCATAGCGAAATAATCGCCACTTCTGTTGATAATGACAGCAGTAATAATCAAGCAACGGTGGTTACTAAAATTAATAATCCAGCTAGTTTTTATTTTGTTGAAGCCCAGGTAAATGGTGAAGCTGGAGTGCAGGGATTAAAAAATGCCTTCGATTTGGCAATGAGTGCAGATGGACGGTTTTTATACGCATCTGGTTTTTCAAATCAAGCGGTTGCCGTGTTTCAACGCAATAATAATGATGGCAGTTTACAATTTATCCAAAGTTTATTGAACGATACGCAAGCCCATTTAAACCAAGTTAGTGCCATTACTTTAAGTCCCGACGACGCTTATATTTATATTACCAGTTTTAGCGATAATGCTATTTCAGTATTTAAACGAGATGCCAATACTGGTTTACTATTCTTTGTGGCTACATATAAAGATATAGCTGGTTTAACAAATGTATTTAGTTTAGTTGCTACTGAAAATCACCTTTATGCTGCTGGAACTTCGGAAAGTGCGATTACTCTATTTAATCGTGATGTTGAAACTGGAAAATTGGATTTTGTCGCCTTAACAACTTTAGAAAATTCTGCCCAAATTAATGCTTTGGCAGTAACGGATAATTTTTTATTTGCGGCAAATTTAAATGGTTTATTGGTGTTTAATCGCGATGCAACTAGCGGGCAATTAACTCTAAAACAAACTTTAACTGATGGAGTTAGTGGAGTTCAGGGTTTAACTGGAGTAAATGGTATTAAAATTAGTCCCGATGGTAGATTTGTTTATACCGCCGCTGGCAACACTGATAATGGTTCAGTTGCAGCCTTCAGTTTATCCCCAGATTCAGGAATTTTAAGCTTGGTAGAAACTTATTATAACGGCAACAATGGCATTAGTGGCTTAAACGGAGCGGCGGCAATTACTATAGATGCTAACGGTGAAATGCTTTATGTAGTAAGTTCCAGTGATAATGCTCTAATTACCTTTGAACGTAATATTAGTAGCGGTCGTTTAACTTTTTCTGATGTGCAAATGGAATCTGCTGATATTCAAGGATTAAAAGGCGCACGAGCGGTAACAGTTAGTCCCTCTGCCACACATATTTATGTTGCCAGTTTTGCCGATAGTGCGATTGCAGTATTTAGTGTAGC
>JAGLFE010000525.1 GCA_023144675.1 Thiomargarita sp.
GCATCTTTACTAATCCGCTCAATTAAACCTTTACCGCCACGTGGAATAATCACATCTACATATTCAGGCATTTGAATCAATTTACCAACTGCTTCCCTATCCGTAGTTTCCAAAACTTGTACTATGGTATTAGGTAAATTGGCATTTTCTAAACCAGTTTGGATACACTTAGCAATCGCTTGATTGGAATTAATTGCTTCCGAACCACCGCGTAAAATAGTCGCATTGCCCGATTTTAAACATAAACCAGCCGCATCGGCAGTTACATTTGGGCGTGATTCATAAATAATACCCACCACACCTAATGGCACTCGCATTTTGCCAACTTGAATACCGCTGGGACGATATTTTAAATCCGTAATTTCCCCCACTGGATCAGGTAAACTAATCATCTGTCTCAAGCCTTCAACCATATTAGCAACTCGTGCTTCATTCAAAGCCAAACGATCTAATAATGCAGCACTTAAACCTTTTACTTCTCCCGCTTTCAAATCTTGATTATTAGCTACTATTAAATTATCATATTGCTGTTCAATTTGCTGGGCTATAATTTCTAAAGCTTGATTTTTTTGGGCGGTTGAAGCACAAGCTAAAGTTTTAGCCGCTGCTCGTGCTTGTTTACCAATACGTAACATATATTCTTGTAATTCAATCATATTTATTTCCACATAAATTTAGCATTGTTAGGATAGTATTTATAATGTTCTTCATTAAAAAGCAAACTTTTGCGTAAATTCTTTAATAATAAATATTTTTCTGCTTGTTGATAAAATTCTTTTTGTCCATATTCTTGTATTAAATATAAGCCCTTATAAAATATTAATATAGCTTCATAATCAGAAAATTGAGCGCGAATAGTATCAATATAATTTTTTTTAATTTGCTGTTTTAAATCTTTTCTATGAATTTCTAAAAAATTAACAATATTAAAAAAATTCCGAAAATAATGTCCCAGCATTTCTTGATAACCCTTATTATAAAATTCTTTATAAGCACGTTGAATAATATCTACTTCTGATACATAATTTCCATTATTTATAGCAATTTTTTTTTGTTTGTCGTACATATAATTTAGAACTGCGTAAAAATACAGAAAACATTCTCGTCCTTGTATTTTATCATTATTTTTTACTACTCTTCCAAGATATTTATTTATAATAGAAGCATCATTAACATGAAAAGCTAAAAAATTAATGTGGTCATGATGCAATTGTATTAACCTAAAGAAAATACTCTCAAGACTTTGTCGCTTTTGAGTTTTTATCTGATTTTTAAGTGCTATTGCTGATTTTACTAATTCTTTTCGGGAATTTTCTAATTCTGAACTTGAATTGCGTAACTCTCTATTTTGCAAAATAATAGTCAGCAGCAAAGCAATTAAACCCATAAAGTTAAAAATAGGGTCAGTAATACCGCCAAAATATTCACCAAGATTAGCAAATTTCTCAGATTCTGCTGGAAAATTTAACGGATAATTCCAAAATAGGAAAAAGATAGTAATTGCAATAACAGCCGAAAGAATAACAATAAAAGAAAATAAGACGATTACCCAATTTCGACTCCACCAATTCTGAGAATTATTTGGAGTAGATTTTATATTTTCGGACATTTTTTATATGATGATTTATAGTGAATATTTAATGATAAAGCAGAATTTATTTATGAAGGCGTTTTTTCTTATCAGTTTTTTGTATATACATTTTTGAATCAGCAATTTTTATTAATTCATCAGATGATAATGAGCTTTTATATTCAAATTCAGCAAAACCAAAACTAAAATCAATTGGTATTCCATGAATATCTTGTTTAGATAATTCTTTTTTCAACCGTCCGATAAGTTTATTAGAATGTTTAATTCCAGAATTTGGAAATAGTAAAAGAAACTCATCGCCTCCCATACGAAAAACATAATCAGATACTCTTGCAATAACCTTAAAAGCATTAACAACAATATTAATTAATTTATCACCTTCTGCATGTCCATAAGTATCATTTATTGGTTTTAAACAATCTATGTCAATATAGCAAATGATGAAATTAGTTTTTTCTCTTTTACTGATACCAATGTGTTTGGATAATATTTCATAAGCCCACCGCCGATTAAAAACACCTGTCAACGCATCAGTTACAGACATTTCTTTTAATTGTTCCATCGCCATTTTTAGTTGGACATGAACTTTTATTCTAGCTAACACCTCTTCTTGTACAAACGGTTTGGTGATATAATCAATTCCACCAGCCTGAAAAGCGTTTATTTTATCTTGCGTTTCTGATAAAGCAGTAATAAAAATAATAGGTATATCTTTTGTGTTCTCTTTTTTTTTAATTGACGACAAACTTCTATACCATCTATATCAGGCATCATGATATCTAATAAAATTAGATCAGGCATAATATTTGCGGCAACTTCTAAAGCTTGAGTACCATTTTGTGCTATTGATATTTTATAATCTTCACTAGTTAGTAAACTACCAAGTGTACGAAGATTAAGCGGACTATCATCTACAATTAAAATAAGTATATTTTTTTTGTCGTACGCCATTTTGAGTAAAGATATATTGAGTTGAATTATGAATTTAATTTAAAAAACCATTAAATTTTATTAAGAATAAATAATTGTTAAAAATATTTTTTATTTTAATTAATTTAAGATTAGTTTTAAAAATTAAAATTTGCAAATAATTATTCGTCATCATGAATTTGTTGAATAATTTCTGCTAATACCGTATCTGCATTTTCATTAGCTATTTGGCAAGTACCTGCCTGTTCATGACCGCCGCCTTCATATTTAAACATTAATTTACCAATGTTGGTTTTAGAACTGCGTTCAAGAATAGATTTACCAACTGCAAACACCGTATTTTGCTTTTTTAATCCCCATAATATATGAATAGAAATATTACATTCAGGATACATTGCATAAATTAAAAAACGGTTAGCGGAATAAATTTTTTCTTCATTACGCATATCTAATAAAACAACATTTTTTTGCACTTCAGCACATTTCTCGATTTGTTTTAAAGCTTCATGCTGGTGTTCAAAATATAGATCAACTCGCTCTTTTACATCTGGTAATTTTAGTATTTCTTTAACAGAATGATTTTTACAATAATCAATTAAAAGCATCATTAAATCATAATTGGAAATTTTAAATTGTTTAAAACGTCCTAATCCACTGCGCGGGTCCATAATATAGTTTAACAACACCCAATTTGTTGGAAACAAAATTTCTTCACGGGTAAATTGCGCTGAATCAGCTTTATCAACAGCGGTTAGTATTTCTTCACTTATATTTGGAAAACGATCTTTGCCACCGTAATAGTTATAAACAACTCGTGCTGCCGAAGGTGCATCAGGATCAATGATGTAATTTTTGGGGTGTTTTCCTGTAATCCTTATAGTTTCACTAGCATGATGGTCAAAAACCAAATGAGCATCAACTATATAAGGCAAATTGGTTGTAATATCATTAGCTGTAATTTCTATTTTTCCATCTTGCATATCTTTTGGATGGACAAATTTAATTATTTCAATTAAATCTAATTCCTTCAATAATACAGCACAAATTAAACCATCAAAATCAGATCGTGTAACTAAACGAAATTTTTGATTTGACATACTAAATTCTCTATTATTATATATATTCAGATAGTTTATATAACTTTATTTTTTATTTAGAAATCCAGTTAAATAAATGATAAAACATAATATATCATAAAATAATAAACTAACCAATAAAAAAAATTAATAGTTTTAAAGTAAATTTTAAAAAACTCTTTAAAACTAGCATATAAATAATATAAAAATTTGTTCAACCATGCTTATCTAGGAATATATTATCTTTTTTAATTTTTTAAATTTAAACCAATTTTTTGGCTAAATTTTGCCCCATCAATATCTTTTTGCCAATCGTTAATTCTGGTAGCCATTTAAGTTGTTTCCCATTTAGTAACATAATAACGGTAGAACCCATATTAAAACGCCCCATTTCATCACCATTGGTTAAAATGACTTCACCTGTTTTATAATTCCAATGTTGAATTTGAGCGGATGTATTAGGTGCAACCGTACCTGCCCAAACGGTATCTATACTGCCAACAAATAAAGCCCCTACTAAAATTAACGCCATCGAACCCCATTTGGTATTAAATAAGCAAACCACTCGTTCATTACGTGCAAACAAGTTGGAAACAACGCTAGTTGTACGCTGATTAACACTAAATAAACGTCCTGGAATATAAATCATTTTAACTAATTCAGCATCAATTGGAATATGTATGCGATGATAATCTTTAGGCGCAAGATATAAAGTACAAAATAAACCCTGTTTAAATAAAGTCGCCATTTGAATATCATTCCCTAATAAAGCTTCTACAGAAAACGAATGATTTTTGGCTTGCAGTAAATTTCCTTTATTAACCTGTCCAATTTGACTAACTATTGCATCAACTGGACTAATAATTTCTTCCTTGCCAAAAGGGCGAGCAGTAGGTTGAATTGCCCGAGTAAAAAAATCGTTGAAGGAATGGTAGGATTTTATATTCGATGACTGTGCAATGCTCATATCAACATGATAGAATTTGATAAATTGTTTAATCATCCAATGAGTTAGCTTTCCCATTTGCAACCGAGTAAATTTTAGCATTAGTCGGGATAAAAAATGTTGGGGTAACAAATATTGAGGAAAGGTCAGAAGTTTATCAGTAAATTTTAAGTGATTCATCGCTAATTCGATATAAAGTAATAAGTATTTTTTGCCATTTTATTAATGTTACCATTTTTCATTATTTTTTTATAAAATTATCAATACTTCAAACAGTTTTTTCTAAATATAAACTCAATTAGTAAAAAAAACCTTTATTTTAGCTGTTAAAATTTTCTAAAATATTATATTATAAAAATAATTTTAATTATTCGTAATTCATTATCTCAAATAATAAAATAACGTGTTAAAATATTATTTTCAGGTTTAATTTTCCTTTTAACTAACTTTGCATAGCTTATAAAATATGTCAAAACAAAATCTAATTTTATTAGTGATGATGTTAATTCACATCACTATGATACCGCCAACTTGGGCAGTTTATGATTCAGCCGTAGTCAATCAAAATAAGCCCTTAAAAATAGAAAGAATTGTACCAAATGGATTTGACGTACCTGCTGGAAGACAAATTGTAATAACCTTTAATCAAGCAGTAGTTCCGCTTGGTAAAATGGAGCGTGAAACTAAAGACATTCCAATCACCATTACTCCAGAATTAAATTGCCAATGGCGGTGGCTCAATACCAGCTCTTTGGCTTGTGAATTAGATGATAAGGATGCTTTACAAGCGGCAACTTATTATGAAATTACTGTTAATCCAGGAATTATGACCGTAGCGCAACAAACTTTGTCCAAGCTTTATTATCACGATTTTACCACTGAACGCCCAGCTGTTTATTATACCGAATTTGAGCGGTGGAATGCCCCTGGTTTGCCTAAAATAAGAGTTCGATTTAACCAAAAAGTAACTCGTGATTCGGTGGCGAAATCTCTTTATATGAAGAAATTGAATAAACGGCAACGGACACCAGTTATTGTTGAGTTTCCTCCTGTAGAAGAAGCTGTGGAAAATAGTGCAACTGCTACCAACAAAGAAATTACTATAAATGATGTTTGGCTAGTTACTCCTAAAACTGCCTTTCCTGTGGATTCCGAAATTAATCTTCATATTCAACCAGGGCTAGAATCAACAGCAGGCGATGAATTAGGTATTGAAGAAAAAGTGGTGCAAACTTTACATACTTTTCCTGAATTTAAATTTTTAGGCATTGAATGTAGCAATTTAAATGATGGCGATATATATTTTTATTCCAAGAAAAAGAAAAAATCTCGTTGTAATCCATTACGAGGCGTAGCATTGCGTTTTAACACTCCAGTGCAAGCCAAAATGCTAAAAGATAATTTAATTTTTAAACCTGATTTAGCAGGCGGGCGTAAAGATTATGACCCTTGGGAAAATAGTTCCAATTATTCCGCATTGGATTACTCCCATGATAAAAATCAAATTTACCGAGTTTGGTTGCCTGAATATTTAAAAGCTTATCAAGGTTATGAAGTTTTAATGAAAGCAGAGGCGGATTTTAAAGATGAATTTGGTCGTAGTTTAGCAAAAAAAATCAATATCAATTTCGCAACCGACCATCGTAAACCAAATTATAATTTTGAGCATGAAATTTCAGTTTTAGAAACGGGAGTTGATAGCGAAGTTCCTATTATTGTTACCAATTTAGATAAATTATCATTGTATTATCACACTTTAACTTCACAAGGTTGGAGTAATCAAAAACGAAAACGAATTAATATACCAAAGGTTCAAGATGTGGCGTTTAGAATGCCATTGGATATACGAAATTTAATTTCTAGTAAATCTGGAGTGGTACAAGGTTATTTCAAAACATCACCCGATATTAATAATGAATATGCGACAAATTATAATCGGTTTTTTGCTCAAGTAACACCTTTTTATTTGCAAGCCAAATTGGGGCATTATAATAGTTTAGTTTGGGTAACTGATTTTGCTACTGGCTTACCGGTGAAAAATGCCAAGATTTCAATCTATTTGGATAATAATTTAGCTGATAAAAAGCTTGCTAAACCGTTAGCAATAACTACGACTAATGATAAAGGCATAGCTATTTTACCTGGCACACAAACTTTAGACCCTAAATTAGAACGGGCTTATGTTTATGGTTATGACCAGGAAGAAACTCGCTTCTTTATTCGTTGTGAAAAAGATCGAAGAATAGCGTTATTACCTTTAGATTCACAATTTAGAGTTTCTTTTTATGATTTTACTACCGATTATGATTTTTATCCCGATATGCAGTCAAAATATGGACATATTCATACTTGGGGAACTACTGCACAAGGAATTTATAAAGTTGGGGATACTATTCAATATAAGTTTTTTGTACGCGACCAAAGTAATAAAACTTTTATAGCTGCGCCCGAAGAAAAATATAATTTGCAAGTAAAAGACCCAATGGGCAAAATAGTCCATGAAGTTAAAGAGATAAAACTTTCTGAATTTGGTAGTTATCATAATGAATTTATAGTTTCTAAAAATGCGGCAGTTGGCTGGTATGATTTTCAGTTAAAAGCAGATTTTACTAACGAAATTTGGTATCCATTGCAAGTATTAGTTAGTGATTTTACTCCTTCGCCTTTCCGAGTAAATACCGAATTAAGGGGGAAAATATTTCAAGTGGGCGATCAAGTTAATATTGACACTGAAGCGACTTTACATTCTGGTGGTCCTTATACTGAGGCACAAACCAATGTTACTGCAATCTTAACGCCACGGACTTTGCAACCTTCGCATCCGCAAGCTAAAGGCTTTTGGTTTGATGTTTTAGATGACGATATTGAGGACCAGACTGTATTTAGTGTTGAAGACCAAAAGTTGAATAATAAAGGGAGATTACAAACCCATTTCAAATTGTCAAATGATTTAAAAGTATTATATGGTCAATTGCGAGTAGAAAGTGCAGTTCGTGATGATCGTGGTAAAGATGTGGCTAATTTGGCAACCGCACAATATGTGGGGCGTGATCGTTTTGTTGGCTTAAAAGAAACTAGTTGGCTATTAACCGCTGGCGAACCAGCAAAAGTTATGTTATTAGTGGTTAATGATAAACAGCAACCAGTGGCTAATACTAAAATAGCTGTAAAAATCGAACGCCGACATACTATGGTGGCTAAAGTTAAAAGTGCTGGTAATGCTTATTTAAATCAATATCAACATAAATGGGTTGAAGTTGCAAAATGTAATAGGGTTTCAACTAAGCAAGCCATTGATTGTAATTTTACTCCATCTAAAGCTGGTGCTTATAAAGTAACTGCAACTATTAAAGATAGCCAAAATCGTTCCCATAGTACCGAATTACATCAATGGGCAATTGGTCAAGACTATGTTATGTGGGAAACTACTCCAGGACATGGCTTAGAAATTATTCCAGAACAGGAAAGTTATAAGGTAAATGAAGTCGCTCGTTATATGGTAAAAAATCCGTACCCAAGCAATCAAGGAGTACAGGCTTTAATAACAGTGGAACGTTTTGGAACCATGAAACATTGGGTGCAAAATTTTAAGAAAAGCATTGAAGTGATTGAAGTGCCAGTCGAACCTGATTATGCGCCAGGTTTTTTTGTATCAGTAACCGTGATGTCGCCTCGGGTGGATAAACCGATTGATAAAAATTTGGTTGATTTAGGTAAACCTGCGTTCCGAATGGGTTATGTTGAAACACCTGTAACTGAACCTTATAAAAAAATTACTGTTGAGATTAAAACTGATAAACCCGTTTATAGACCAGGTGAGCAAGTAACGGTAAATTTGCAAGCGCAGTTGAATCAAAGTGATTCCGAGCAACCAATTGAATTAGCGATTACGGTTTTGGACGAATCAGTTTTTGATTTATTGACTGATGGGCGAGATTATTTTGATCCTTATAAAGGTTTTTACACTTTAGATAGTTTGGATATGGCTAACTTTAGCTTGTTGATGAAATTAGTAGGGCGGCAAAAATTTGAGAAAAAAGGAGCAACTGCTGGCGGTGATGGTGGCGGTACTGGATTAAGTATGCGCTCTTTATTTAAATTTGTTAGTTATTGGAATCCAGCGGTTAAAACTGATGCCGATGGTAAAACGCAGATTCAATTTACTGCACCTGATAATTTAACTGGTTGGCGTATTTTTGCGATGGCGGTTACACCAGGCGAATATATGGGTTTAGGTGATGTTAATTTTAAAGTTAATCGTCCAATTGAAATTCGTCCAGTATTACCTAATCAGGTGTTGACAGGCGATCAATTCCAAGCGGGTTTTAGTGTGATGAATCGAACTGATAACACGGTTAATATTAAGCTAAATATTGCAGCGACTGGACCAGTAATTCCAATTAAAGCGAAACCAAGTGTTATGAAACGGTTTTTTGGCTTTTTTAATAAATCTAAACCTGAACCTGAAGCAAGTTTAGATCGACATTATACCATGTTAGTCAAGCCTTATCAACGTATTATTCGTTGGATGCCTTTGGAAACAAAAGAAGCGGGTATGATTCAATTCACAGTTTCGGCAATGGGTGGTAATGAACAGGATAAATTGCAAAAAACTCTTGAAATATTAGCTCGTAAACCTGCTATTACCGTTGCAACTTATGGAACTACGATTAAAGATGTAGTAACTGAATCCGTTAAGTTCCCAACTGGAATTTATACCGATGTTGGTGGGTTAAATATAACTGCTTCTCCTACAGTAATTAGTGGTATAGAAGGTGCGTTTGAATATATGCGCGATTATCCCTATGCTTGTTGGGAACAAAAATTGACCAAAGGCACGATGGCTTCGCATTATAATAATTTACAAGACTATTTGGCTGCGGAAATAACTTGGGAAGGTAGTCAAACTTTGCCAACTGAAACTTTGCAATTGGCGAATGAATATCAAGCTCCTAATGGTGGCATGGCTTATTTTGTGGCTAAAGATGAACGAGTAAGTCCTTATTTGAGTGCTTATACCGCTTTGGCTTTAAATTGGTTGCGTACCAGTGGTCAAACAGCTCCTGAAATAATGGAAAATAAATTACATGATTATTTGTCGCTATTATTGAGAAAAAATGTAATGCCCGATTTTTATTCTAAAGGCATGGCTTCATCGGTAAGAGCGGTTGCATTAGCGGCATTGGCTAAACGGGGTAAAATTACTCGCAGTGATATTCGTCGTTATCAACGTCATGTCAATAGCATGGATTTATTTGGTAAAGCGATGTTTTTATCCGCTGCTTTGCAAATACCTGGAACTGGTGAGATTCGTGCTGAAGTTGCTGAAATGATTTTATCCCATGCCAATCAAACTTCAGGCAAAATTTCCTTTAATGAGGAGCTGGATAGCGGTTATAAACGGATTTTATCTTCTTCTTTGAGAACCCAATGTGCTATTTTAACCAGTCTCAGTCAATATGATGCGTTGATGTCTGAACAGAGTAAGATTGGCGATATTCCATTTAAATTGGTACGGCATATTACTCAAACTCGCAAAAATCGTGGACGGTGGGAAAATACTCAAGAAAATATGTTTTGTCTGAATGCTTTGATTGAATATTCACGGGTTTATGAAAATGAAAAACCTGAATTTCGTTTATCCATCAATAGTAAGCAATTATCATTTGCTGGCAAAACGGAAGCGGAATTTAATGATGTCAAGGATGCGCCAGTTGTATTTAGTCATCCAATGACGGCTTCTGATCCAGGCAAACAAGCTGTTATTGAGTTAAAGCGAGAAGGGCAAGGACGATTGTATTATAATCTACGAATGTCTTATGCAGAAAAATCAGAGCAAGCAACTGCAATTAATGCTGGTATTCAAGTAAATCGTGAATATCACGTTGAACGCAATGGAAAATGGCAGTTATTAAATAGTCCGATGAGAATTACAACTGGTGAATTGGTGCGAGTAGATGTTTATTTATCTTTACCAGCTCCACGCCATTTCGTAGTGGTAAATGATCCTGTTCCAGGTGGTTTAGAACCAGTCAATCGTGATTTAGCTACCACTTCACAGCTTGATGCAGATAAGGCTAAAATGCGATATGCAGGCAATTCATTATGGTTTAACCATGATGATTGGCAAGAATATGGTGTATCTTGGTGGAATTTTTATCATAAAGAATTGCGTCATCATGCGGCTATTTTTTATTCTGACTATTTACCAGCTGGAAATTATCATTTATCCTATATTGCCCAAGCTATCGCACCAGGAGAATTTAATATTATGGCAACTCATAGTGAAGAAATGTATGACCCAGAAGTATTTGGTAATGCAAAACCAGCGAAGTTGACTGTTATTAGGAATTAAGTTTTTAAACTGGAAGTGAATCATGTCAATATTTGGTTTAAGTTTTTTGATGTGGTTCATTTCTTAAATTTTGTGAGGTTATTGGATAAACTAGCAAATAATTTGACCCGAAATAGGATGTTTTTATGGACGCAATTACATTTAATAATGCTAAAGAAAATTTAGCTAACACCATGCAACAAGCTTGTGATAATCATGAACCTATTATTATTACACGTGAAAATAAGCCAGCTATTGTAATATTATCCTTAAAAGACTATGAATCTATAAAAGAAACTGCTTATCTTTTACACAGTCCTAAAAATGCTCAATATTTGTTAAAATCTATAGCACAATTAGACAACAAACAGGGTATAGAAAAGGAACTTATTGAGTGAAGTTAATTTTTTCTGAAGAAGCTTGGAATGATTACCTTTATTGGCAAAAAAATAATTAATCGAATTAACTATTTAATTAAAGAAATTCAACGACAACCATTTGAAGGAATAGGGAAACCAGAACCTCTAAAATATCATCTATCAGAATATTGGTCTCGTCGTATTAACAATGAACATCGGATTATTTATAAAGTAGATGATGCACTAAATATTGTTCAGCTTAGACATCATTATTAGTTATTGCTTAAAAGGAAAACACCATAAACGATAAATGAAAAAAAATAAGATCATAACCAATAACAAAGTCGCAGTAATAATGGGTGGTAAATCCGCAGAACGGGTCATATCCCTAAGAACTGGTGAAGCGATATACAAAGCCTTGATAGCCAACCAAGTAAATGCTATCACCATCGATACTAAACAACCATTTATTCAACGACTTATTGATGAAAAAATAGACCAAGTATTTATTGCATTGCATGGTCGAGGTGGCGAAGATGGTACTATTCAAGGCTTATTAGAACAATTAAAGTTGCCTTATACTGGCAGTGGCGTATTAGCTTCATCACTAGCCATGGACAAACATCGGACTAAACAAATATGGCAAGCGAATCAATTACCAACTCCCAATAGCATTCTAGTTACTACCAACACCCCATTAGAGCCTGTAATTAAACAACTTGGTTTGCCGTTAATGGTGAAGCCAGTATTGGAAGGTTCTAGTGTAGGTATTAGCAAGGTAAATAACATAGAACAACTAGGCTCTGCAATTAAAACTGCCACTCAGTTCAATTGTGAAATTATGGTGGAACAATATATTACTGGAACTGAATATACTGCCGCTATTTTAGATAATACAGTATTACCGCTAATTCGATTGGAAACGCCACGAGATTTTTACGATTTCGCCGCCAAATATGAACATGACGATACTACTTATATTTGCCCTTGTGGTTTAAATTCAGCAATCGAAGCGGACTTGAAAACTCTAGCTTTAAATGCTTTTTTATCTATTGGTGCGAGTGGTTGGGGACGGGTTGATTTCTTATGCGATGCTTCAGGACAAGCTTGGTTAATTGAGGTAAATACTGTACCTGGTATGACAGACCACAGCTTAGTTCCAATGGCTGCTAAAGCGGCTGGTATTGAATTTGACGAATTAGTGTTGCGTATTTTATCAACCGCTAAATGTCAAACCTAGTAAATTAATATTGCGCTATAAATATTAGCCGTTTACAAATATTATTTTATATGTTAGGAATAAGCAAGTTGATAACACAAATACTATTAAAATGGCAACTTTTGAATATACAGCTTTAGACAGCAAAAATAAAACCCATAAAGGGGTAATGGAAGGCGATACTGCTCGGCAAATTCGTCAACAATTAAGAGAACAAACTTTTATTCCCTTAGCAGTCGAAAAAATCACTCGTCCAGCCACCCATCGACGACAACAACGTATTTCTATTAGTGCAACTGATTTAGCTCTTTTAACTAGACAATTAGCCACCTTAATAGCTTCAGGCTTATCTTTAGAAGAATCCTTATACGCCATCGCTGAACAAAGTGAAAAAGCCCGCTTGAAACGACTCTTATTATCAGTTCGTTCGCGAGTATTGGAAGGACATAGTTTAGCCGAAGGATTGAGTGAATTTCCCAAGGTATTTCCAGCAGTTTACCAAGCCACCGTTTCAGCCGGTGAACAATCAGGGCATTTAGACTTAGTTTTAGAGCGACTAGCTGAATATACCGAAAATCGCCAATATTTACACCAAAAAGTTTTATTAGCCCTATTTTATCCAGCTTTATTGAGCTTAATTTCAATATTAATTGTGGTGGGACTTTTAGCTTATGTTGTACCGCAAGTGGTTCAAGTTTTTACTAATATTCAACAAGAATTACCTTGGTTGACCCGTACTTTAATTAATATTAGTGATTTATTGCAAGATTGGGGGATTATTTTACTATTTATATTAATTGCTATTATTTTAGGGATTCGTTACGCACTACGCTTTGAAAAAGTGGTGTATTTTTTCCACCATTTAATATTAGTTTTGCCATTAATTTCGCGCTTAGAACGTGGAGTAAATGTGGCACGTTTTACTCGCACTCTAAGTATTTTAACCGAAAGTGGAGTTCCCATGTTGGAAGCTTTGGGTATTACAGCGCAAGTTATTCCAAACTATCATAAACGCCAAGCCATTTTAGCAGCAACCCAAAAAGTTCGAGAAGGTAGCAGTTTACATACCGCCTTATCGCAAACTGGTTTATTTCCCTCCATGACTTTGCATCTTATTATGAGTGGCGAAGCTAGTGGAAAGCTTGAACAAATGCTAGAACGGGCAGCTATAATGCAAGAGCGAGAATTAGAAACCTTGATTAGTGTTTTATTAGGATTATTTGAGCCGTTATTAATTTTAGTTATGGGAGGGGTCGTGTTAATTATCGTTTTAGCGATATTGATGCCTATTTTTGAATTAAATCAATTAATTAATTAAAAATGAGTGTAAAATCAGATAAATGGATTTGTCGCATGGCAACTTCCAATTTTATGATAAAACCTTTTGCAGCTAAACAAGTTAAAACCAATGCAACTGGTAAAATCGTTTCTTATGGAACTTCGAGTTATGGTTACGATGTACGCTGTGCTGATGAATTTAAGATATTTACTAATATCAATGCCAGTATTGTTGACCCAAAAGATTTTGATGCAGATAGTTTTGTCAGTATAAAAGCCGATATTTGTATTATTCCACCTAATTCGTTTGCTTTAGCACGCACCATTGAATATTTCAAAATGCCACGTGATGTAATAGGTTTAGTAACAGGAAAAAGCACCTATGCACGGATGGGAATTGTGGTGAGTAGCACCGTGATTGAACCCGAATGGGAAGGACATATTACTTTGGAATTTTCAAATACTACACCTTTGCCCGCCAAAATCTACGCCAATGAAGGAGTGGCACAAGTTTTGTTTTTAGGTGCGGATGAAATATGTGAAACTTCTTATAAAGACAGAAATGGTAAATATCAAGGACAAACTGGTGTTACTTTGCCAAAAACTTAGTAGCTATGTTGTCCAAATAAAATTATTTGTAACTATCTACCAAGTTAAGAAATACGTAAAAAATGTAGGATGCTGTTGAGGAACGAAACGCAACAATCGTGTTCTTAATTCGCATTTAAAGTTTAATTGGTAGATAGTTACCAATTTATATTAAGCTTAATATTTTTATTTCCAATACGTAAGTCCTG
>JAGLFE010000526.1 GCA_023144675.1 Thiomargarita sp.
TTATAACATTTGGTTTTCAATTTCAACTTTTTATATCTGCGTAACTTAAGATATTATCATAGATAAAGTCTTAGTAATTCATATACTTGGATTCTAAATTTTTCGATAGTTTTCCAAGTATAACATAATTATTTGATAGTTCTGAATAAATAAAGTAGTGTGGTGCAAAAATTAGGTTGAATTATAATTATAAAAATTTATAACTTATTTATTTAACTTTAAAAATAATCAATAAAAATTTTATTAATTAGTTTTTGTATATTTTCTGCATTCATTTTTTGGGTTTGCCATTTAGGGATAGATGTTCCACCTTCTTTGTATAACGCTGGTATCATCATTCTCATACCCTTGGAATAATATTCACCTGTATTGAGATGAGCACCAAAATGAGAAGTTGCACTTCCTAAATATTTGAATCCTGCTTGTTTTGCGATTTAATTAATTTTTTTCACTAATTGGTGGAGGGTTACAACACCGCTCCAATACTTTTCTCAAGAATATCTAATCCTTGTATCAAGGCATCTGTTTCAATCGTTAGTGGCGGAAGCACTTTTATTACTTCATCCTGTTGACCTACGGTTTCTATCACTAAACCTCGCCTGAAACTTTCTTGGCTAATTTTGTTTGCTAAGTGATTTGAAGAACAGGCTATTCCTTGAATCATGCCAATCCCTTTATGTTGACCTTTAAGCATGGGATAATGTTCAATTATTTTTTGAAGATGTTTCTCCAAAATTTCAGCTTTCACCAAGACCATTTTAGATAGAAAGTCAGTTTTCCAATACTCAACAAGTGCAGCAGTGGCAGTTACAAAAGCAAGATTATGTCCCCGAAAAGTACCATTGTGTTCACCTGGTTGCCAACAATCCAATTTTGGACGGATAAGCACGATAGACATTGGTATTCCATAACCACTTATTGATTTAGATAAGCAAATAATATCTGGATTCAAATCGGCTCGTTCAAAACTAAAAAAAGTCCCTGTTCGACCACACCCGACTTGAATATCATCAACAATTAACAAAATATTGTGTTTTTTTACATATTGTTCAAGACGTTTGAGCCATGTAATACTTGCAACGTTGATTCCACCTTCTGCTTGTGTTGTTTCTATGATAATAGCCGCTGGTTTTTCATGGACATTTTTAAGGAGAAAATTCAAGGACTCAAATGTATCACCTTTTTCACCCAATTGACCGTCAAATGGTATTGAAAAAGTATCCCTAAGTGGTACTCCAGCAGCAGCACGTTTACTTTGATTAGCTGTTACTGCTAAAGCACCTAGCGTAACTCCATGAAATCCATTATTACAAAATAGAATCATTTTTCTTTTAGTAACCTTACGCACTAATTTTAGTGCAGCTTCTACAGCATTAGTCCCAGTTGGTCCAGGGAACATGATCTTATAATCCAAGTTGCGTGGTTTTAGGATAATATTTTCAAAATGTTCTAAAAATGCACGCTTTGCGGTAGTAAATAAGTCAAGACTATGAGTAATACTGTCAGAGTCAATATATTCCAATATACGTTTTTTGAATATTGGGTTGTTATGTCCATAATTTAATGCCCCAGCACCAGCAAGGAAATCAATGTAATGGTGTTCATTCTCGTCAATCAATTCATGTCCTTTCGCTTTAGTAAAAACAACTGGAAATGAACGGCAATAGCTCCTCACTTCCGACTCAAGTCTTGTAAAAGTATTCATTAATTATTATTAGACATCTTTCCTAAATAAAAAGTTGAAAGAAATTTGTGTTAAAATATTGGTAGTTCTGAACAAAGTAATGTTGTATAAAAATTAG
>JAGLFE010000527.1 GCA_023144675.1 Thiomargarita sp.
GATAACAAACCTGGTAATTTAACTGAAAAACAAATAGAATATGCGAAAACAATGAATAGTGCTGGTAAAGATTTACTAACTCTTATTAACGATATTTTAGATTTATCCAAAGTTGAAGCGGGCAAAGTTGAAATACAGTGGGAAAATGTATTATTACTAGATTTGTTTACCATAATAGAGCAAAAATTTAAACCAATTGCAGAGAATAAACAGCTAGAATTTACTATTAATATTGATGATAGTATTAATTCAACTTTACGAACTGATGGACAACGTTTAAAACAAATTATTAACAATTTACTATCCAATGCGTTTAAATTTACCAGCCAAGGTTCAATTAAAATAGTTATACAATATCCAACTGAAGTTCCAACTAATATAGGTGGTCAGCAGTTAGAGTTAAATAAAACTATCGCCATTAGAGTGATAGATAGTGGAATTGGTATTCCGCAAGATAAACAGCAAGCAATATTTGAAGCTTTCCAACAAGTTGATGGTTCTACCAGTCGCAAGTATGGTGGCACTGGTTTAGGTTTATCCATTTCTCGCCAACTAGCTAGATTACTTGGAGGAGAAATAACTTTAACTAGTGATGATAAAGGCAGTATATTTACTTTATATTTACCAAAATCAGTGGAAGCAAATAAATCTGTAGAAGAACCAATATTAATTAAAAAAACATTAACAAAATCAAAACCTGTAACAACACTAAAACCGATTCCAGATGATAGAGATAATTTGCAAGCAGATGATAAATCTATTCTAATCGTAGAAGATGATCGTAAATTTTCTAAAATTTTGATGGAATTATCTGCTGAAAATAACTTTAAATGCTTATTAGCTGAAGATGGCTCAACTGGAGTGCAACTAGCCAAGCAGTATAAACCCAGTGCTATTATTTTAGATATAGGTTTACCAAAATTGAATGGTTGGAGCGTGATGGAACAGTTGAAGGATAACTCAGAAACTCGCCATATTCCAGTTCATTTTATGTCCGCCACTGATCAAAGCATTGATGCGAAAAAAATGGGAGCAATTGGTTATTTACTTAAACCAGTAAGTATGAATAAATTAACCAAAGCTTTCAAACAAATTGAACATTTTCTAACTAGAACGGTGAAAAATCTATTAATAGTTACTGATATTGAGCTACATAAACAAAAAATTATCGAATTGGTTGGCGAAGCAGATATTAAAATTCACCAAGAAGTAACGGTAAAATCTGCCTTTCAAAATTTGCAAACTATTTCTTATGATTGTATTATCCTTGATATAGAAATAGAAAATAGTTCTGGTAGCAAGCTGTTGGAAATGATGCAACAAATTAATGAAACTTATTGCCAAACTCCAATTATCGTATATGCAGATCGTGATTTAACTACCGAAGAAGAAACTTTATTAATGCGTTGTTCTGACGAAATTCCAATTAAATCGGTAAGTTCTTCTGAACGTTTATTGGATGAAACAACTTTATTCCTGCATCAAATAGAGGCTAAATTGCCCGATAATAAACGCAATATGTTGCACATGATACATGACAAAGAAGCTATTCTCAAAAATAAAAAAATATTAATTGCCGATGATGATGTGCGTAACGCATTTGCACTAACAACAGTATTAGAAAACTATGATATGTCAGTAATTATTGCTGAAAATGGGAATGAATGTTTGGAAAAGTTAGAACAAAATAGTGATATAAATATGGTTTTGATGGATATAATGATGCCAGAAATGGATGGTTACGAGGCAATACAAGCCATTCGCCAACAGCCTAAATATAAAAAATTACCAATTATTGCCCTCACTGCAAAAGCGATGAAGGATGATAAAGCTAAATGTATTGAAGCTGGAGCAAATGATTATTTGGCTAAACCAGTTGATGCGGATAAATTGCTATCTTTGATGCGGGTTTGGTTGTATCGGTGAACCACTGTGATTTTTATCTTCGGACAGTTTTAAAGCTCAAAAATTAAGATAAAGGCTTGATTTTACTAACTTCAATTAAATCAAACTCAGATTTATTTAACCTAAGTTGTATTTAATTGCAATGTCGTAGAATAATGCTTTTATTATACTTGACCCTAGCACTCAAAAAACTGTCCGAACCATTATTTCTCAAAAATATATTATACGGCACTAATTTATTCAGGACTACCAAAAAATGCAAAAATTACTTATTATTAGCTATTCAATCATTATCTTAGGAATTGTATCATTAGGAATTCTAAATATTTTGCTGGACAAAAATAATCAAGGTTTGTTTAAAGAGCAAAAGCAACGTTATCAATCTTATTTATTAGCAACTCAATTGAGACAAAGCTCGGATGATTTGACAAGAATGGCAAGAACTTACGTTATAACTGGAGATGAAAAATATGAAAAAATGTACTGGGATATTGTAGCAATTCGTAACGGTAAAAAACCACGTCCAAAGCATTCTGAACGAATTTATTGGGATTTGGTATTAGAATATGGTGCAAAACCACGGATTGATGCTGAAACTGTGTCACTACAAGATTTGATGCGGCAAGCTGGATTTACTGAAACAGAATTTGCAAAGCTACAAGTGGCTCAAAATAAATCTAATTTTTTAATAAAAGCCGAAACTATCGCAATGAAAGCAATGAAAGGATTATATGATGATGGTAATGGAAACTATGTTAAAGAGGGTGAACCAGATTATGAAATGGCTCGTAAAATCATGCATAATGCAGATTATCATAAATATAAAGCAGAAATTATGCAACCAATTGATGAATTTTTTCAATTATTAGATTTACGAACTAAAGTTAATGTAAATAAACATATAGAAATAACCAATAATATATTACTCATAGTAAAGTTTTTAATAGCTTTTATGATACTTATTTCCATAATAATTGCTATTTATGTTACTAAAAATATTTTAAACCAAGTGGGTGGCGATCCAGCAAAAATAGCAGCGATAACCAGAAAAATTGCAGACGGTAACTTAGATATTAAATATGAAACTGGAACAGCCACAGGTATTCACGCCGATATCCAAATGATGGTGAAAAATCTTAAAACAGTAATTGTAGATATTATTGAAGTTTCCAAAGGACTAGCAGAAGGCAAAAAAATAATTGCCACAGCCCAGTATAATGGTGATTTTATTCAAATTAAGACCGCATTAGACACAACTTCCACCAAATTGATGCAAACTACCATTGCGAATAATGAACAAAACTGGATAAAAACTGGTCAAGCTAATTTAAATGAACTAATTAGAGGTGAACAAAATATTACCATTTTAGCAAAAAGTGTAATTGATTTTTTATGTGAATATGTAGAAGCTCAAGTTGGTTTATGCTATTTATTACAAGAAGATGCAAACCAACCTTTTTTAAAAATAATTTCTACCTATGCTTATGCTAATAATAATGAACGACCTAACCAATATTTGATTGGTGAAGGCTTAGTAGGACAAGCAGCATTTAAACAAAAAACCTTATATTTTAAGCAGTCTAATGAAGATGCTCCAACTATTATTAGCTCTAGTCTCGCTAATGTAACCCCACGCCATATATTAGTGTTGCCATGCTTATATGAAAACAAATTGAAAGCAGTTTTGGAACTAGGTAGTTTTAAAGAATTATCTACTATCAAACGTAATTTCCTAGAAATGGTAATGCCAAATATTGGTATAACGATAAATACTGCTGAATCTCGCACTCAGATGCAAGTTTTATTAAAACAGAGTCAACAGCAAGCCGAAGAATTAAAATTAAAGCAAAAACAGATGCAAAAAACTAATGAAGAATTGCAAAGTCAATCGGAGGAATTGCAAAGTCAATCAGAAGAATTACAAACTCAACAGGAAGAATTGCGTCAAACTAATGAGATGCTTGAAGAACGCACTAAAGATTTGGAACAACAAAAATCTGAAACCCAGCATAAAAATCAAGCTTTAGAAATTAATCGAATTGAGATGGAAAAAACTCAAATCGAAATGGAAAAAACCCAAGTAGCTATTGTATTGAAAGCGGAAGAATTGGAATTAGCTAGTAAATATAAGTCTGAATTTTTGGCTAATATGTCGCATGAATTACGCACTCCTTTAAATAGTTTGTTAATTTTAGGTCAACTATTGGTAGATAACAAACCTGGTAATTTAACTG
>JAGLFE010000528.1 GCA_023144675.1 Thiomargarita sp.
GGTTTAGCACTACCTATTTTAGGATGCGCTACATTTTTTACCCTACTTAATATTTATAATCGTAGGATAAAGTTTTGAATTAATTTTTCAACCCTTAATTGGCATTACTATTACGTTTTTAACTAAACGCTAAATTCTGCCATCCATAAATCATGTTTGTTACAGAAACTTGTTGCATATAACTTAGAACTATGCCCTTCAGGTAAATCAAAATTGGAAATAGCATTTTCATCACCAGGTGAAAAGGTTTTTTCCCCAATAACAGTTCCATCTTCCATAACTAAAGTATGGCGGACGATGTAATGTGCTTCACTCATACTGTGATTGGTAGTAATACTTACTTTGTTATCTACTACTTGCACTTGTGGAAGATGACCACCTACTTTTTTTGCCCATTTACCAGGATTGGCTTCTGTATAAACAATACCATTTGGTAATGAAGAAACCCCACTACTGCTATCTTCATCAGCAAATACAGTTGTAGCTTGTCCTACAGCGATTCCTGATGCAACCGCTAAAGTAGTTTTAATAAATTTTCTTCTATTAGTCATAATAAATATCCTATTGAGCTAAATTTTTTGCTACAAAATCCCAATTCACTAAATTCCAAAAAGCTTCTACATATTTTGGACGAGCATTACGATAATCAACATAATAAGCATGTTCCCAAACATCACAAGTAAGTAATGGTTTATTTCCACCTGTCAATGGAGTTGCTGCATTACTAGTACTTTCTAAAGCCAAAGAACCATCAGGAGTTTTTACTAACCAAGCCCAACCAGCACCAAAAGTTGTAATCGCAGTTTGAGAAAATTTCTCTTTAAATTCATCGAAAGAACCAAAACTACTATTAATAGCATCAGCAAGTGCGCCAGTTGGTTGACCACCACCTTGAGGGCTTAAACAATTCCAATAAAAACTATGATTCCAAACTTGAGCGGCATTGTTAAATAAACCACCTGAAGCTTTAGCAATCAATTCTTCTAAAGACAAATTTTCATCGCCAGAACCTTCAAGTAAATTATTTAAATTGGTTATGTAAGTTTGATGATGTTTACCGTAATGGTAATCCAAAGTTTCAGCAGAAATATGGGGTTGTAATGCCGTTTTAGCGTAGGGAAGTTTAGGTAATGTATGCACAATATTTCCTTTTGTCGTTAAAAATTAAGTTTGAAACAATTAAAAAGTATCATAATTTTCATATTATATGATATAAGTCAATTTGTTTATAATATATTATAAAAAGAATACAGCATAAAAATTACAAATTTATAGCGGACAAACTAATAAATTAATTACATTTTTTAGTATTTTAACTTGGCAAAATAAGTGAATTATAAAGATAAAATTTTTAATTATTTCAATATTGTTAATTACAATTTAGATTAAATGATATTAGAAATTTGCTTTAATATTTCAAAGCTAAAACTTTGAATTCCAATTTCGACTCTGAAATTTTTTTTCTTATTTTAAAATTTAGTTTTTATTATATATTGCAAAACGGTCTTTTTTACTAGAAATAGAGTGGATTATTATAATTTTTTTAAATTTTATTTTAAATAAACTCTTGAATATGATATTTTTTATCCCTATAATTAGCACTCATTACAGTTGAGTGCTAATAGATAGCCAAAATAATTTGTAAACTACTCTATTTAGCTTATTATTCCTTTATTACATGGAATTGTAACTAAATAAAAAGCCGAGTAGTTAGCTAAAATTTTTAATTCATATATTTAAATATAGGAAAAATTAATGAAAATTCGTCCTTTACATGATCGAGCAATTGTAAAACGTGTTGAAGAAGAAAAAAAATCAGCTGGAGGAATTGTACTTCCTGATTCCGCAACTGAAAAACCTATTCGTGGTAAAGTCGTAGCTGTTGGTAAAGGCAAGATTTTAGACAATGGTGAAGTACGCCCTCTTGATATTAAAGAAGGTGATGTAGTATTATTTGGTAAATATTCTGGTACCGATGTCAAAGTTGATGGTGAAGAATTATTAGTCATGCGTGAAGAAGATATCATGGGTGTCATTGAAGAATAAACTTAGATATTTTCGTTTAAGAATAATAAATTAATTAAAAAATTTTAAATAGGATAAATAATATGTCTGCAAAAGAAGTACGTTTTTCCGATGATGCCCGTCAAAGAATGATTAAAGGTGTTAATATTTTAGCAAATGCAGTAAAAGTAACACTTGGACCTAAAGGACGTAATGCGGTTTTAGATAAATCTTTTGGTGCGCCTACTGTTACTAAAGATGGTGTTTCTGTTGCTAAAGAAATCGAATTAGAAGATAAATTTGAAAACATGGGTGCCCAAATGGTTAAAGAAGTGGCTTCCCAAACTTCTGATGCCGCTGGAGATGGAACTACAACTGCAACTGTGTTAGCTCAATCTATTTTAAATGAAGGTTTGAAATCTGTTGCTGCTGGCATGAATCCTATGGATTTAAAACGTGGAATTGATAAAGCTGTAGTGGTTGCCATCGCAGAATTACAAAAAATGTCAAAACCTTGTAATGACGATAAATCAATTGCCCAAGTTGGTACAATTTCAGCCAATTCTGATACTTCTATTGGTGAAATTATTGCTCAAGCAATGGATAAAGTAGGTAAAGAAGGCGTTATTACCGTAGAAGAAGGTTCTACACTTGAAAATGAATTGGATGTTGTTGAAGGAATGCAATTTGATCGAGGTTATTTATCTCCTTATTTTGTAACTAATCAACAAACCATGACTACAGAATTGGATAGCCCTTATATCTTATTATATGATAAGAAGATTTCTAATATTCGGGAATTATTACCTTTATTAGAAGGTGTTGCAAAATCAGGTAAACCATTATTAGTGGTTGCTGAAGATGTTGATGGTGAAGCTTTAGCAACTTTGGTAGTTAATAATATTCGTGGCGTGGTTAAAGTTTCAGCCGTTAAAGCCCCTGGTTTTGGTGATCGTCGTAAAGCTATGTTGCAAGATATTGCAATTTTAACTGGTGGACAAGTTATTTCTGAAGAAGTTGGTTTAAGTTTAGAAAAAGCTACTTTAGAAGATTTAGGTAATGCCAAACGTATTAACATTTCTAAAGAAAACACCACTATTATTGATGGTGCTGGAGAAAGTCCTGATATTGAAAGTCGCGTAACTCAAATTCGCGCTCAAATTGAAGATGCTACTTCTGATTACGATAAGGAAAAATTGCAAGAACGCGTAGCTAAATTAGCTGGTGGTGTTGCTGTGATTAAAGTAGGTGCTGCTACTGAAATTGAAATGAAAGAAAAGAAAGCTCGGGTTGAAGATGCTTTACATTCAACTCGTGCGGCAGTAGAAGAAGGTATTGTTCCTGGCGGTGGTGTTGCTTTAGTACGTATTTTA
>JAGLFE010000529.1 GCA_023144675.1 Thiomargarita sp.
GAACCTTTACCATCACCAATGGCGGCACCTTTGGCTCATTGCTCTCCACGCCGTTGTTGAATCCACCGCAGAGCGCGATTCTTGGTATGCATACCATCAAGCAGCGTCCGGCAGTTGTCGAGGGCGAGATCGTGGCGCGACCGATGATGTATATCGCTTTGAGCTATGACCATCGCATCATTGATGGCAAGGATGCCGTGCTATTTCTGGTCGCAGTTAAAGAAGCACTTGAAGATCCGGCACGCCTTCTGTTGAACCTGTAATACGTATCCAGGATATTAGGAAATGACTGAAAAATTTGATGTAATCGTAATTGGTGGCGGACATGCTGGTACTGAAGCAAGTTTAGCCGCTGCTCGTATGGGCGTGCAAACTTTATTACTAACGCACAACGTTGAAACTTTAGGACAAATGTCTTGTAATCCAGCTATTGGTGGAATTGGCAAAGGACATTTAGTTAAGGAAATTGATGCTTTAGGTGGTTTAATGGCACAAGCTTCTGATCAAGCAGGTATTCAATTCCGTATTCTCAACGCCCGTAAAGGACCTGCGGTGCGAGCTACTCGCGCTCAAATGGATCGGGGTTTATATAAAGATGCGGTTAGAATGGCATTAGAAACGCAGCTAAATTTAAAGATTTTCCAGCAAGCAGTTGATGATTTAATTATTGAAAACGGAAAAATTATTGGTGTGGTTACGCAAGCCAAGATTAAATTTTTTGCTCCGACAGTAATATTAACGACTGGAACTTTTTTAAGTGGTTTGATTCATATTGGTTTAAGCAACTATCAAGGTGGGCGAGCAGGTGAACTACCAGCTAATTCTTTAGCACAACGGTTGCATGATTTACCTTTTAGAATTGGGCGTTTAAAAACAGGAACTCCACCACGGTTGGATAGTTTAAGCCTTGATTATTCCAAAATGCAGGAACAAGTTGGTGATCAACCAACTCCAATTTTTTCTTTTCAGGGAAATATCGCCCAACATCCGCAACAAATTTCGTGTTATATAACTCATACTAATGAACAAACTCATGAAATTATTCGGTCTGGGCTTGAGCGTTCACCGATGTATTCTGGTGTGATTAAAAGTATTGGTCCGCGCTATTGCCCTTCCATTGAAGACAAAATTGTGCGGTTTGCCGATAAAAATTCTCATCAAATCTTTGTAGAACCAGAAGGTCTGAAAACTTATGAAATTTATCCTAATGGGATTTCAACTAGTTTACCCTTTGATATTCAATTGAAATTAGTTCGTTCCATCAAAGGATTTGAGCAAGCACATATTACTCGACCAGGCTATGCGATTGAATATGATTTTTTTGACCCGCGAGATTTATATAGTAGTTTGGAAACAAAATATATTAAAGGGTTATTTTTAGCTGGGCAAATTAATGGTACTACTGGTTATGAGGAAGCAGCAGCACAAGGATTGATTGCAGGTTTAAATGCTGCTTTGCAAGTACAAGGAAAATCAGCTTGGTCGCCACATCGTAGTGAAGCTTATATTGGCGTGATGATTGATGATTTAATTACGCAAGGAACTAATGAACCTTATCGAATGTTTACCAGTCGTGCTGAATATCGTTTGTTTTTACGGGAAGATAACGCTGACCTGCGTTTGACCGAAAAAGGACGAGAATTAGGTTTAGTCAATGATAAACATTGGCAAGCTTTTGAAAATAAAAGAAATGCCATTGAGTCCGAACAACAACGGTTAAAACAACTTTGGTTACGTCCAAATGATGAAACAGTTGCTTTATTGAAAGATATAACTACTATTCGGCGTGAAGTTAATTGTTTAGAATTACTTAATCGTCCTGAAATAACTTACCAACATTTATTGCGTTTACCTATTGTTGCTGAAAAAAATATAGCTGATATTGTGCAACAACAAGTAGAAGTACAACAAAAATATAGTGGTTATATTGAACGACAAAAAGCTGAAATCGCCAAATTAAGCCGTTATGATAATACTAAAATACCAACTGCAATTGATTATACAAAAGTAAAAAGTTTATCTACAGAAGTGCGTCAAAAATTAATCGAACATCGTCCTGCTACAATTGGACAAGCTTCTCGGATTCCAGGTATGACTCCAGCGGCTATTTCTTTGTTATTGGTTTATTTGAAGTATTATAATAAAACGTAACTATCTACCAATTAA
>JAGLFE010000053.1 GCA_023144675.1 Thiomargarita sp.
TCAAAGACCTAACAGGTTTACCACTACCAATTTTTTATCTCCAAAATAACTAAATTTTAAATCCTATTTGCCGCCACGCTTCATATAAAATAATAGCTGCAGCATTAGATAAATTTAAGCTTCGGTTACCTTTTTGCATGGGAATCCGTATAATTTGTTCATCAGCTAAAGTATTTAACAAATCTGTTGGTAAACCACGTGTTTCTGGACCAAATACAAATACATCATCAACTTGATAAGTCAGCGTTGAATAAGTTATTTTTCCCTTTGTGGAACAGGCAAACCAGCGTTTAGGTTTTAAACTGGTTAAAAATTCGTCAAAAGATTTATATTCTTGAACATTTACCCATTCATGATAATCCAATCCTGCCCGCTTCAATTTTTTATCATTGAGTCTAAATCCAAGCGGATGAATTAAATGTAACTTCACTCCAGCATTAGAACATAAACGAATAATATTACCAGTATTTGGAGGAATTTCTGGCTGGTAAAGTACACAATGCAACATATTAAAATAATTTCATTTTTAGGTTTCTAAGGTTTTATATTGTTCACGCAAACGATTACGAATCCAAATAGCAGTTATATTCAACACAATAATAACCATAACCAATAAAAATGCAGTGGCATAAACTAAAGGACGAGATGCTTCAACATTGGGACTTTGAAAACCTACATCATAAATATGAAAACCTAAGTGCATAAATTTACGTTCTAAATGAATGAAGGGTACATAGGTATCAATGGCTAAAGAAGGTGCTAGTTTTACTACTCCAACCAGCATTAATGGTGCAACTTCTCCCGCTGCCCGTGCAATTGCTAAAATCAAGCCCGTCATCATAGCAGGACTAGCCATTGGTAATACCGTATGCCATAAAGTTTCCGCTTTGGTAGCTCCTAAAGCTAAACTGCCTTCTCGAATGGAAGAGGGAATTCGCGACAAACCTTCTTCGGTGGAGACAATAACTATCGGCACAGTCAACAAGGCTAGAGTTAAAGAAGCCCATAAAACTCCTGGGGTTCCAAAAGTTGGAGCTGGTAAAGCTTCAGGAAAAAATATTTGATCAATATTTCCACCAATAAAATAAATAAAAAATCCCAAACCAAATACACCATAAACAATAGAAGGTACTCCAGCTAAATTATTGACTGCAATCCGAATAGTTCGGGTTAAAAAACCTTGTTTGGCATATTCATGTAGGTAAATAGCGGCAATTACACCAAATGGGGTTACAATAACAGACATAATTAGTACCATAATAATCGTACCAAAAATAGCTGGAAAAATACCACCTTCGGTATTGGCTTCGCGGGGATATTCACTTAAAAATTCCCAAACTTTCATTAAATAAAATTGCATTTTATCCAATAGAGACATAGTATTAGGTTGATAAACTCGAATTACTTTTGCTAAGGAAATATCAACAATACGCCCATCCATAATTTCTGCACTTAAACTATCACGATTAATTTTCTGATATAATTTACCTAAAATTTCATTAAGTTCGGCGAATTTTTCGTTAAGTACAGCTTTTCGTTGTTCAATACTGGCTAATTTAGCTGGTTCAAGCTTATTATTTAATTGAAGCCGCCGTTGTTCTAAACGCAACCGCTCTAAACCATAATTAATTTTCCCAATTTGGTCTTTTTCAATTGCGTAAATTTTTTCGGAGATTTCAATCGCTCGCTGTAAACGTTTTTGCAATTCGACCCAAGCTGTTTTTCCTTCAGCAATGATTTGATTTTTTTCTTTTACCGCTTTTAAATAACCATAAAAATTACCCCATTCCTTGCGTTCGACAGCAATTAAGTCTTGGGGAAAAGTTTGTTGTTTCAATTCAAAATCATTTATCCAGCGAAAATCAAAACCTAAAAAATCCCGATTACCAGTTTTAATTAAATAACGCTTAACCCAGTTACCCTCTACTTCTATACCATTATCCCGTAGCCGTGCCGCTGGTACAGTTTCATCATCCCACATTTCACCAATAATACGAATTGTTGAACCATTTGGTTGAATATGCTGTGCTTCTACAATTGTAGATGGCCAAAAATGACCTAAACCCCGTACTGATATAAAAATCAATAAGCTTATAACTGTTATAATGCTGATTGTAACTGAAGCCGCAGTTAACCATATCCATGGATCACCGCTTTTCCACCAATTTTTCATTTTTAACTCACTACGTTTTAGTATATTAAATTGAATATTGTTATAATTTTTCAAACCTTTAGCAATAATTATTGAAAGGTTTTATTAATGGTTTAGTCAGTTTTATGCAGTTTATTAATTGTGAATTATTGAATGATTAGATTGTTAATAAACAGAAAAAATCATTAACTATTCACAATTAAAATTCTTAAATAACCTATTAAATTTTGTTATAAATTAGGCGGTACATAATCTGCTGGCGGTTTAGAATCACCGCTAAATAGAAATTTTTCCATTTCTGATTCAATCATTTTACGTGTTTTAGGATCAGCAACTGATAAACGATATTCATTAATCAGCATAGTTTGTTGTTTTAACCACATTTGCCAAGCTTCTTGAGAAATCGTGTCGTAAATCTTTTTACCTAATTCTCCAGGATAAGGAGGAATTTTTACCCCTTCAGCTTCCCGACCTAATTTTACACAATTAACCATACGAGTCATTATAAATCTCCTAATTTTTAAGAATTAGCTAAATTTTTAGTAGCCATAAATAAGTATAGCTAATAATCTATTATTATAGTTTATTACTACTTTATTTATAACTACCATTTCTACAAAAATAAATAATTACTTTATTAAGTTAAAGTAATAATTGGAGAAGAAGATAAATTACCCATAGTGATAAACATTTCGTTTAATCGTTTAACAAAAGTGGCTGGGTCTTCTAACTGTCCGCCTTCACTTAATAGAGCCTGGTCAAATAAAATATGACTCCAATCAGTAAAACGAGTTTCTTCAGTTTCGTTTTTTAGTGCATTAATAATAGGATGATTAGGATTGATTTCCAAAATAGGTTTGCCACCTGGAACTAATTGTCCAGCCGATTTAAGTAAACGCTCTAAACTAGCATCCATTCCATGTTCATCTGCAATCAAACAGGCGGGCGAAGCAGTTAAACGATGAGTAACACGCACTTCTTTTACTTTTGCTTCCAATGCGGCTTGAATGCGTTCTATAATCGGTTTTAGACTATTTTCAGCTTCTTCCGTTTCTTTCTTTTCAGCATCATCTTCTAAATTACCCAGCCCTAAATCGCCCTTAGTAACAGATTGGAATTTTTTACCTTCAAACTCAGTAAGATGCGTACTTACCCACTCATCAATTTGATCAAAGAATAGAATAACTTCGATGTCTTTTTTACGTAAAATTTCTAAATGCGGGCTATTTTTAGCAGCAGAAAAACTTTCAGCAGTGATGTAATAAATTTTATCCTGCCCTTCTTTCATACGTCCAACATAATCTTCCAAGGTAATGACGGGTGTAGAATTATCATCATAAGTTGTGGAAAAACGCAATAATTTGGCAATCCGTTCTTTATTGTTACTGTCATCAACAATACCTTCTTTAAATACTTTACCGAATTCCTTCCAAAAAGTCGCATATTTTTCTGACTCATTTTTTGCCATGGTTTCCAAAGCACTGAGTAACTTTTTAACGGTACCAGAACGAATTGATTCTATTTGTTTATTATGCTGTAAAATTTCCCGCGAAATATTGAGTGGCAAATCGTTGCTATCAATAACACCTTTAACAAACCGTAAATAAGGAGGTAACAATTTTTCATTGTCATCCATGATGAAAATACGGCGTACATATAACTTTACTCCACGATGATTGTTACGATCCCATAAATCAAAAGGCGCACGGGCGGGAATAAACAATAAATTGGTATATTCATTCGTACCTTCAACTTTGTTGTGCAAAGTAGTTAGCGGGGCTTCAAAATCGTGAGCAATATGCTTGTAAAATTCGGTATATTCTTCGGCGGTAATATCTGATTTAGAACGCGCCCATAAAGCAGTGGCAGTATTGACTATTTCTTCATCAATAGTAGTTTCATCATTTTCCTCATTAGTAGTTACCTTGGGCATAATAATTGGCAAGGTAATGTGATCTGAATACTTTCTTATAATTTCTTGTAATCGGTAATCAGATAAAAATTCATCCTCTTCCGCCCGTAAATGTAAGGTAACTTCAGTACCATGTGATTCTTTTTCAATCGTTTCAATATTATATTCACCTTTACCAGCCGATTCCCATTTAACACCATGAGTTTTATCTAAGCCAACCCGGCGCGTCGATAACGTAACCTTATCCGCAATAATAAATGAGGAATAGAAACCAACTCCAAATTGTCCAATTAATTGCGTATCTTTTACTTTATCGCCAGTCAAAGATTTAAAAAATTCTTGGGTGCCAGATTTAGCAATAGTACCAATATGCTCAATTACTTCTTCGCGAGACATTCCAATACCATTATCACGAATAGTAATGGTTTTTTCATCTTTATCGAAATTAATCCAAATTTTTAATTCGGTATCGCCTTCATATAAAGCATCATCAGACAAGGCTTCAAAACGAAGTTTATCGGCAGCATCTGAAGCGTTAGAAATTAATTCACGTAAAAATATTTCCTTATTACTGTATAAGGAATGTATCATTAAATCAAGTAATTGGTTTACCTCAGTTTGAAAACCTAAAGTTTCCTTATGATTATCAATGCTCATTATGTTTTTCTCCTGTGTATAAAAAATGAGCTATTAGATATAAGGTTGTCATAAGCCGTTTCAAGTTTAAAAACTGACATAAAATAAAAGTAATTACTCAAGCCCATTTAAAATGCAGAATATATTATAAAAGTAGATATTCAAGTTTTTGATTTTTATTTAATTTCTAAGACCGTAAATTTTCATTATTTTTAATAACTGAGCTTATGCAAAAGTAATATTAGCTTTTCAATTCCCATGACAGTAATTCATCCACATTTTCTTTTAATAACCACTTTCTAAATAAAGGCACTGCATAAACAAAATCTCCACTTGTCCCTTGCTTGATAATAAAACTTAATTTCAAACGTTCCACTGCTTGTTTAATTTCGTCTATATTAAAATGGCAATTTAATTGATTTAATGAATAATGGAGTTTAGTGGTGGTAAATTTATTATCTTTAACAGTGGCATACATAATAATGCGATCCAGTTGATAATTTTCATTATCAATGGAAGTAATGTGCCAACTTTTAAGAGCTTCTCGTAGGGCATCACTATTTAATACTTTGTCCATATCTGCTTGCTTAAATACATGCTGTTGCTTAGATAAATTTTTTATCAATTCATTACAAATTAATGCAATTAAGCTAGGGCGTTGTCCAGTTTCGGTAATCAAATTATTCACCAATGTATTTGATTCATAACGTAAATTCATTATTTGCATGGGATTAACCGCTAACTCATAACAAGCATCAGCTTCCAACTCCGAAATAATAATCGGTTTGCTAAAATTATTTAGCGGTGAATCATAAAGCTTACTGGCTTGATATAAATTCCAAAAACCAGCTAATATAAAATAACAATGACCTTGTTCGCTTAAACTACGCAAACGATTAAGAATAGGATAATTGGTTTTAATTTCTGTTTGAATAAAGTAATCAACTTGGTCAATGAGCAAAAATAATGGTTTTTCGGCAGCCATTTTAACTAATTGTTCTAAAACCGCAGTTAAAGAATCGTGATTAGTTAAATTTAACGCTATGGCAATTTGCCCAACAATGTTATCATCATATAAGCTAATATAAAAACATTGCACTTGGGAATGATTTTGATAGTGGCGATATATATATTTAAGTAAGCTAGATTTACCAAGTTGCCGTCCGCCAATCACTAAATAATTACTTAATTTACGACTGAAAATATAGGCTAAAATGGTTTTTCTACCAAAAAATACCGCATCTTTATTCAATCCACCTTGCATTTGATATGGCGATAGCTGATTTACACCCAAATGTGTAGATAAAATTTTAGCGAAAGCAACATTTGGTTGTGAAGATAATAACCAACGGCTCAATTCAATATTAGTCGGCACTAGCCACATCAAGCCTTCATTTTTAATCCGTTGTTGTAAAGCTAGTTGCTGGTTTGAATCGAAATGAATAATCAACACTTTTTGAATATTTTGCTGCTGATTTAAATTATTAAAAATATTTTCTACAGTTTGATTAAACGGTGAAAAATAAATAGCTAAAAATGATAAATTTAACGGAAATCGCTCACTTAAAAATACTTTGAATAAATGCGTATCCATTTGTTGCCAATTTTCGACCTCAAAATAATTGGCTAATATTTCCATCTGTTTTAATTCAGAAGTAGTTTTGGCAAACTGAATAGCATCTTGTAGTTGTGAAAGTTGAATTGATTTACTTGCTAAGATTTTATTTAAACAATGATAACGCTTGAGTAATTTATATTTTTTAGCTAATTTAGGTAAAGTAGTTGCTAGTAAATCTGCGTTATATTTGCAAATAAAATGGCGATATAATAACAATAAACTAAAAAATAAAATGGCAATTAAAGTATAAAAAATATTTGTGAATTTATTCGTTTCGATAGGAGAATTATCTTGCTTATTTGATGGCGGGATTAGTTGACTAGACGATTCCGTTAATAACGGTGTAGTTTCTTGAATAATTGGTTTTGCTAATGATTTTAATGGTT
>JAGLFE010000530.1 GCA_023144675.1 Thiomargarita sp.
TGAATAATTAAAATTTAACTTTAGGATAAAATTATGTATGTAGATGATCCTGTTTTACGCGATAGAATTGTTATTACCAAAAAAATACATTTTGTTAATATATGGAAAAATTTATTTATTGTAGTTATTATGCTTGGGGGAGCTTTTTTTGCAGGAGCTTATTTTTTTAGTAAACCAATTGATGTTATGGTAAACCAACTTAATTTGGCACCATCTGCAACAAAATCAGACTCTTTAATTCCGACCAATATTCAACCAGTAGAAAAACCAGTTACACCAGTGGAAAATACTGAATCGATAATATCAGAAGCGGATAATATTATATCTATGGATACAGTTAAATCTTCAAATGTGCCTACTGAAGAAAGCATTGAAAATACTATTCCTCCCCAGCCTGCTGAAACTAAAATTGCGGTGGTAACACCTATACCTGAAATGGTTATTAATCAACCTAAATCTGAAGAAAATGAATTATTTAATAAAGCTAAAGAACAATTTCTTAAAAGAAGATTAACTACTCCAGAAGGTGATAACGCTTATGAAACTTATCAACTTTTGCTAATAAAAAATCCTCAACAAGCGCAAATTATACTCAATGATATTGTTCAATGGTATTTTGAAAACGGATTGAAATATATTAGAAAAGGGAAAATTATTTATCCTAAAAATGAAAACAATGCTATTTCAATGTACCAAAAATTAATTGAAATCGTCCCCGAACATCAGAGTGCACAAATGCTATTGAATAAAATTATTTCAAATTTAGCTAAATATACACAAAAACAAATCAGAAAAAATAAAATAAACCATGCTATTTCAATGTTGCAAAAAATGCAAAAAATTGCCCCTGAACATTTTCAAACTCAAGATTTACAAAATAAAATAGTAAATAAATTATTTTCTCGGGCGCAAAGTCAAATGGGTCAAGAGAAATTTACCACGCCGAAAAAAGATAATGCCGCCGATAGTTATAGAAAAATTTTGACGATTGTAGCAAATAATGAACAAGCGCAGGAGGGATTACAAAAAATTGCGAATGCCTATTATCAACTTGCTAAGAAAACCAAAAGAAAAAGACAGTATGTTTCTAGTATGACTTGGATTAAAAAAGGTTTAAAAGTTATGCCAGATGATTCTAAATTAAATCAGCTTAAACAGGAAGTTGAATCTAAATTATAAATAAGGTAATCAAAAAAAATGCCTAAAAATCATTCCTCCCAATTTTTAACAGTTGTAGAAGCTTCACAGCGTATTAATGCGAGTGTAGAGGCAATATCAGGAGCAGAACAACTTGCGATTCGAGATGCCTTAGATCGTGTTTTAGCAACTGACATTTTATCAAAAATTAATGTTCCGCCGCACCAAAATTCTGCTATGGATGGTTATGCCGTTCAAAGTTTAGATTTACCAAATGCAGGGGAAACTAAACAATTAAAAGTAGTGGCTACCTCCTTTGCTGGTCAAGTTTGTAGCCAAATAATTCAAGTTGGGGAATGCGCTAGAATTTTCACTGGTGCGGTTATTCCAGCAGGTACAGATACCGTCATTATGCAGGAAGATGTACAATTGCAAGCAGGTGTAATTTCTATAACTGGTTTACACCAAGCAGGGCAACACGTGCGTCCTATCGGTGAGGATTTAAAAATTGCTCAAGTTGTTCTTAAAGCTGGGAAATTATTATCGCCAGCCGATATTGGCTTATTGGCTTCATTGGGAATTGCTGAAGTTAAAGTGAAACGTCGCTTACGAGTTGCTTTCTTTTCTACTGGCGATGAATTATGTCCAGTTGGAGAAAATTTACAAACGGGACAAATTTATGATAGTAATCGCTACACTCTTCATGGGGTATTAACTCATTTGGGGGTTGATATTATTGATATGGGTATTGTAGCGGATAAACCTGAAGCTATTGAGAATGCTTTTTTAGCAGCGGCTAATTGCAGTGATGTTATTATTACTTCTGGCGGCGTATCAGTTGGCGATGCGGATTATGTTACTGATACTTTGGAGCGTTTGGGAACAGTTGATTTTTGGAAAGTAGCGGTTAAACCTGGCAAACCCTTGACTTTTGGATATGTGGAGCAAGCGGTATTTTTTGGATTACCAGGCAATCCAGTTTCAGCAATGGTTACTTTTTACCAATTTGTTCAACCTGCATTAAAACGTATGATGGGACAAACTGCGATTTTGCCAATAAGGTTTAAAGTGCCTGCTATTATGCCTTTGAAGAAAAAAGCGGGGCGTTTAGAGTTTCAACGCGGTATTTTGGAAAAAGATGAAAATGAGCAATTGGTAGTTAAATCTACTGGCAGACAGGGTTCGGGGGTTTTAAGTTCAATGAGTCAAGCTAATTGCCTTATTATTTTGTCTAGGGAATGTACTCAAGTTGAAGTTGGTGAACAAGTGTTAGTTGAGCCTTTTTATGGTTTGTTTGGTTGAAATTACAAAGCTTTGGATTTCAGTTTTAATTTAGAATCAGTTTGCCCTAAGCAAATTGCTTTAATTGTCATCTTGGGAAATAGATTTTTTTGGTTTATCATATTTTTCTAAATTTTCTAAATCAACTTGGTGTTTAGCAATTATTAGACCGATATTATCTGATAAAGCATTCTAAGTAGCTTGTCCCAAAGTTTGTTCCCACATAAAAGGCAATTCCAATTGTAGGCTTTTTAAAACAATCTGCGAACGTTCGAGCAATTGCCATAAAGTTTCAAAATTAGTAATTTCGGTTTCGGCAAGCAGGGTTTTAGTCCAATCTTGAACCTCTTGATGCAAGGATGCGAGATTGGAAGGATTGTAAATGGAAATGGCTCGATTTAAACGATGTTTTAAGACGGTGAGAATGTCAAATACCGACATTTTGTCAGCAATTGGAGCTTGTTGTTGTAGCCAATTTTCTATAGTTTGTTTGACTAATTTGCTGCCATTACCTAAAATAATTGCGGCTAAACTGTCTAAATAATGTTGTTTGGCTTCAGAAATTACCACATTTTCTTCAGTTTTAGTAACTATTTCCACAATTTCCCGCATGATGTTTTCACTTAAATCAGGACTATATATATTATTAGTCGCAATTTTTATAATATTGACTATATCTTCATTCAAATCAAAAGCTATTATTAGAGACGGTTATAGTGATTTTATGGTATCAAAATATTTTGTGTCATTAGTAATGTTTAAATGAACAAAATATAAAACTAAGTGATGAGTATTCGTGGATTGCGTTACCCAGTAGAAGTGATTTTGGAATTATTGAATTTGCGTAGGGTGGATTACGTTCTATCTACCTTACTTTTTGTTATCTAGTATTTAATTGAAGGAAAAAATACATGCAAACAATAAAAGTAGAAATCCAAGATGATTTAGTGGAAAAAATATTATGGTTATTAAATAGCTTAAATGGTGTGAAAGTTGAAACTATACATGATAATTTTTTAGAAGAAATTAAGAATTCTGAAGATGATATTTTAAATGGTAAAATTACAGAAATAGGTGATGTTGATAGCTATATAGAAAATTTAAAAAATGAAATTAACTAAAACATCTTTGTATAGCAGAAATGAGAAAAAGTTTTTCAAACAACATAAAAATTTGGTAGTCCTAAAATAGGTAGTGCTAAACCTGTTAGGTCTTTGATACCTGACAGGTTTTTTGAGACCATCACTACTTTGTTCAGGACTACCAAATTATTTAATTAAGAAGTACGTATATAAAGTAGGGTAAAATGTAGGATTATTCTGAGAAACGAAGGGCATCAATCATGTTAAGCTTTTAACTCTTAATTCTCATTTAAAGTTTAGTTGGTAGATAATTACCATTTTTTTATTTTAATATTTTCTTTTTTTTGATTAATTTGATTAATTACTAAAGCTGAAACTCAAACATAGATTGGAAATTAGCAAAAAGTCTTAAAAATCTTATTTTGCATGACAAATAGGATAAGATTGCAATTCCAATAATAAATAAGGCAAAAAATCTGCAATCACCTGCTGAATATCATTAATCCCAAAATCTCGTAATTGCGTAACCGTTAAATCAGCATAACCGCAAGGATTAATTCCTTGAAAAGGCGTTAAATCCATATTAACATTTAGACTAAAACCGTGATAAGTATAACCTCGCCGTATTCTTAGTCCTAAAGCTGCTATTTTACTATCATTAATATAAATACCTGGAGCTTTACTGCGACGATTTGCTGTTATTTCAAGATTGGCTAAATAGTTAATAATTGCTTGTTCAATGGCATAAACTAATTTTTTCGCTCCCCAATTACGGCGTTTAATATCTATTAAAATATAAACTATAAGTTGCCCCGTTCCATGATAAGTAACTTGTCCACCGCGATCAGTTTTATAAATAGGAATCTTGCCAGTATCTAATAAATGTTCAATTTTTCCCGCCTGTCCTAAAGTATAAATAGAATCATGTTGTAACAACCATAATTCATCAATAGTATCAATATGACGTATTTCAGTAAAATGTTGCATTTCTTTATATATTGGTTCAAAAGGAACTAAACCTAAATTTTTGATTAAAATGGGAAACTTGGAAATCATTATTTTTTATAAATTATTATTTATTTGTAATTGCTCACTCTCCCCTCGACAAAAGAGCAAAAAAATATTATATATAACAAATAATTACCGATATTAAAAATATCTATCCCACGCTAAAAAAGATGAAGTGATTATCGAGCTAGGGAAAGAGAACCAAAGGCTAAGGTAGAAGTCCTAGAAAGTATCGTGCAATAAAGCTCCAAAAAATAACTTTCTCCTCTCGTTTCTTTTTTCATTCATTGTTCTTAATTTAGGGGGGTGAGCAATTACAAACCTTCGATTCTCTGAAAATGGTTATATTCAAAGTGGCTAATTTTTTGTTCCCAAGCTCCAGCGTGGGAATATGTTAATTATCTTGGTTATTTTTTGATAAAGTTTCAAGAGCCGCTTCCAATATTCATTTTGAATTCGACTCTACAAAAACTTCCTAAATTGCAAACTGATCCAGCACCTTATTCAAGCCCGCCAATTTTTCCTCAACCCCCATATCATTGCCTTTACTAGATAAATCATCATAGCAAGGCACTTTGGGATTATGATACAATAAACCAACTGGAGTCAGCTTGGTATTAAAAGAAATATTATAAGCTTCGGACATATTGCTAGGATCATGCTCTCGTTGGTTTGGAAACATTCGCATTATATTATCTGCAATAGGAATACCATTTTCATGGTTCAATAGCAAAAGATTTTCGGGATTATCCTGCAAAAATTGGGAAACTTCTTGTGAATAAACTGGACAACGCTGAATAATATTAATTAGACTAAAACCTTTATGATCATGAGCGGCTTTAATAGTTTCATACAAATGAATCGGATTCCAATCAACAGTTTGGGCAACAAAAGAAACATTACTAATCCCCAAAGTGGCGGTTAAAGGATTTAATGGTTCTAAAATAGCTCCAGTTGGATGAGTATTACTTTTGAAACCAATCGGGGTAGTCGGTGAAGTTTGTTTTTTGGTCAAACCATAAATACTATTATCAAATACCAAAACGGTCATATTCATATTATAGCGTATCGCATGAATCCAATGACCAGTTCCAATAGAATAACAATCCCCATCTCCAGTTGCTACCCAAACATCCAACTCAGGGCGGCGAGATTTAATTCCACAAGCCACTGGTAAAGCTCGCCCATGTAAGCCATGAAAACCATAAGTTCCCATATAATGAGGCAAACGACTAGAACAGCCAATCCCCGAAACCGCTACCGTTTTTTCTGGTGGCAACTGTTTATCTCGACAAATACGTTGCACCACGGTTAAAACACCATGATCTCCACACCCTGGACACCAACGCGCTTCTCCGCCCGCATAATTACCTAAAGTGAAATAACGCTTTTTAATATCAAGTGACCAATCTCCTTTTAAACCAAACATTAATTTGCTCCTTTCATTGTTTCAAGATGTTGACTTAATATATTATAAATTAATCCTGGTTGCATTGGTTGCCCATGCACATTAGACCAGCAATCTATATCCACCAAAGTTTGGGCTCTCAACATCATTGCTAATTGAGCATAACGGCGATTCGATTTATCTATTAGAGGAAAATTAACATCATCACTGTAATTAATCTCAATTGTAATTACTTTTTTGAAGTTAGAAAATATTTCTTCCAATCCCGGTTCCAATGGCGATAAGAAACGTAAATGCACTGAAGATACTTTATGCTTTTCGGCTCGCAATTTGTCAACTGCTTCTTCAATAGCTCCCAAAGTTGATCCCCAACCAACTACTAGCATATCACCTTCTTGATCGCCATGTACAATTGGTGGTTTCAAGGTGCTGTACAAGGAAGCAAGTTTACGACTGCGCATATTACAACTATATTGATTAGATTCCCTATCATAAGCTACTTTACTGTTAGTCGTATGAGCAAGACCCGTGAGAACATATTCTCCACCTGGTTGTCCAACAATTGGACGCGATGATAAACCAGTTTCCTCATCCCAATCATAAGGTGGAATTTCTTTGTTCCAAGGAGATTGGTCAATGGGGGAAGCAAGCCATTCTGCTTTTGGTTCTGGACGTGGATAAGGTTGTACGCCCGTACCTAAGTTTGCATCAGTTAATAAAATAACTGGAGTCCGAAAAGCTTCAGCTAATCGCCGTGCCATAATTACGAAATGGACGCATTCCTCAATAGTTGCCGCCGCAATCACAATTTTAGGCGCGTCTCCCTGCGCACCATATAAAGAAGCTAATAAATCTCCTTGTTCCACTTTAGTTGGCAGTCCTGTTGATGGGCCACCTCGCTGTACAACGCAAATAACTAAAGGAATTTCAGCCATTACTGCTAATCCCATAAATTCTGTTTTTAAAGCCAGTCCAGGTCCAGAAGTAATAGTACAAGCAGTTTTTCCCGCATAAGAAGAACCAATCGCAAATCCAATAGCAGCAATTTCATCTTCAGCTTGATGGACAAATCCACCCACTTGGTCATAAACATCAGCTAAATAGTGGGAAGCAGAAGTTGCTGGAGTAATCGGATACATGGCTACTAATTCCATACCTGATAACATAACTCCTAAACCTAAACCTTGATTTCCATTAGTAACAATCAAGCGTTCATCAGTATCACGTTCCCAAGCTGGAATTTCATAATGGTATTCTAAATTTGTAGCTGCGAATTCATAACCTGCTTTAAGCAAATCCTGATTTAGGGAAATAACCTTTTCCCCTTTTCTGATAAAAGTATTATGAATTTCTGTATTAGCTTTTTCCAAATCTCGGCTATAAATATAACTAAGCATCCCCAATACAAACATATTTTTACCTAAACGCGGACGTGGAGTTAGTTTCAAACATTCCACTTCCATAGGTAATTCATGCACAATTAAACCGTTTTCACGAAATTCTGCTACGGATGTAGTATATTGTTCCCTAATTTTAGGATTGGGATCAGTCAACCATTTATTTTCTAATAATACGATGGTGCCAGGTTTATAAGCATCGGTTGCAATGCGGGAATATAAAACCTGTTCATTTAAAGCCACCACTAAATCAGCAGCATCTCCCATATTAGTCATATAATGAGAACCTAAACGAATACGAATCCCACTAGCTCCCGCTGGTGAACGTGCTGGCGGTTTGATTTCAGCTGGAATAATTTCAACCGTCCAAACACCATTACCCATTTTGGCACTGATATTTCCGAAAGTTTGTCCTGCTTTTTGCGCACCTTCGCCTGAATCACTAACGATTTCTACAATGTGTTCATCAATGCGTTTCGCTGGTTTTTGTGTTATCGTCTCTTCTGATGGTTTATTCATATATTTATCTCAGTTTTAACATAAAAAGAAGTGAAATATTCTATAGATATATCCAAACCTTTACTATAAATTAGTTTTTTAGGTTTGTCAAGGGAAAATGAGCAATTACATTCGATTAAGCGCACCATTTTCGAGCATTCCAAAACATCTGCATCCAAGGTCCATACTTATCTTGCCAATAGTCGGGTAACCAAGAATATTGCGTTTTGATAAACAGTCTCTCAGGATGGGGCATCATAATCGTAAAACGTCCATCTGGCGTGGTTAATCCAGTTATTCCCAATGGCGAACCATTCGGATTGGCAGGATAATTTTCAGTTATAGCACCATTATTATCAATGTATTGCAATGCAAGTAATTTTTCTTTAGTAAGTTGGGTTATATTTTCATCTGAACCAACCATTTTACCTTCGCCATGAGAAACAACTAATGGTAATTGCGACCCAATCATATTCCGCAAGAAAATCGAAGGCGAATTAGCCACTTTAACCATTACTAAACGGGCTTCAAATTGCTCAGATTGATTGCGAACAAAAGTTGGCCAATGAGATGCTCCTGGAATTAAATCCCGCAATTGCGACATCATTTGACAACCATTACATACGCCCAATGCAAAGCTATCATTACGGTGAAAAAAAGCAGAGAATTCATCATAAGCCCGTTGGTTGAATAAAATAGATTTTGCCCAACCACCGCCAGCCCCTAAAACATCTCCATAAGAAAATCCACCACAAGCGGCTAGACCTTGAAACTGGTTTAATTTCACCCGCCCACTTAAAATGTCGCTAGTATGAACATCAATACAGGAAAAGCCAGCCTGATAAAAAGCCGCCGCCATTTCCAACTGCCCATTTACACCTTGTTCCCGTAAAATAGCAATTTTAGGACGTATATTTTTTTTAATATAAGGAGCTTTTAATTCAAAAGTGCAATTAACCGTTAAACCAGTGTCATTGGCTGATAAAACATCATATTCTTGTTGCGCACAAGTTGGATTATCCCGCAATTTTTGCATTTGATAGCTAGTATGAGTCCATTCTCTCTGTAAATCAAGGCGGGGCAAACTTAAAATTGGTGTTTCCTCAAAATGAAAATTGAGACTATCTTGGTCATTTAAACTACCTAAAATATATACATTTTGGCTAAACTCGGTGTTAGTGGCAAAATAATTTTGTATTTCCTTTAAATCCGCTGTTTTAATTTGTAGAACCGCTCCCAATTCTTCATTAAATAAAATTTCCAACGAATTTTTCCCTAAATTATTCAAATTAATTTCTAAACCAGTATGTCCTGCAAACGCCATTTCACACAAAGTTGTAAATAAACCACCATCAGAACGGTCATGGTAAGCTAAAATTTTCCCTTGTTGATTTAACTCTTGAATCGCCTGAAAAAATTCTGTTAAGATAGCAGGATTTTCAACATCTGGGGTTTCATTACCTAATTGCTGATAAACCTGTGCAAGCGCAGATAAACCAAGCCGATTTTTCCCCAAACCTAAGTCAATAAAAAGCAATAGCGTATCGCCTGATTTTAATTCAGGAGTAAGTGTGCGTCGCACATCGGAAACAGGGGCAAAGGCGGAAATTATCAGAGATAAAGGGCTGGTTACTGATTTATTATCCCATTGAGTGTGCATGGATAAAGAATCCTTGCCAACTGGAATGTTAATTCCCAAGGCCGGACATAAATCCATCGCCACCGCTTTTACAGTGTCAAATAAATTTGCATCTTCTCCTGGTTGTCCGCAGGCTGCCATCCAATTCGCTGACAATACCACATCGCTTAAACTATCTATACTGGCAGCGGCAATATTAGTAATCGCTTCTCCAATTGCCATTTTCCCTGAAGCAGGTGCATTTTGAACTGCGAGTGGAGTACGTTCTCCCATCGCCATCACTTCACCAGTTATTGTGCCGTAACTGGTTGTTGTTACCGCACAATCCGCTACTGGAACTTGCCAAGCTCCAACCATTTGATCCCGTGCAGTTAAACCACCCACAGTTCGATCGCCAATGGTAATCAAAAACTTTTTACTAGCTACAGTTGGAAAATTTAATACTCGCAATGCCGCTTCTTTTAAATCTAACTTTTCAAAAAAATGATTTACCGATTTTATATTTTTCTTCCTAAATACATCACAGTGCATTTTAGGTGGTTTCCCAAATAAAACAGATGAGGGAATATCAATGTAATTTGTGTTATTAGCGGCTAATAATAAATGTTGTTTAGCAGTTGATTTCCCAACAACAGAATAAGGGCAACGTTCTCGTTTACATAAATCACTAAATAAAGTTAAATTCGTTTCTGAAATCGCTAAAACATAACGTTCTTGGGCTTCATTGCACCAAATTTCCATTGGCGATAAACTGCGATCAGCTAATGGAATCGAATTTAAATCAAATCGTCCGCCACAACCACCACCTTGAACTAATTCTGGTAAAGCATTAGAAAGTCCACCAGCTCCAATATCATGGATAGATAAAATTGGATTCGCTTCTCCTAGTCGCCAACAAGCATCAATTACTTCTTGACAACGCCGTTGCATTTCTGGATTACCACGTTGCACTGAAGCAAAATCTAAATCTTCTTGACTATGTCCAGATGCCATTGAAGAAGCAGCTCCACCGCCTAAGCCAATTAACATTGCGGGTCCGCCTAAAACAATAATTAAGCTATTATTCGGGATTTTCTGTTTTTCAATATGTTGGGGACGAATTTGTCCTACGCCACCAGCTAACATAATTGGTTTATGATAGCCATAACATTTTTGTTCAACTTTCATTTCAAAAGTTCTGAAATAACCGCATAATGCTGGACGACCAAATTCATTATTAAAAGCACTAGCTCCAATCGGGGCTTCCAACATTATTTGCAAAGCGGTGGCTAAACGTGCTGGGGTTTCATTAGGAGTTTCCCAAATTTGGGGGGCAGTAGGTAGGCGTAAATGAGAGACTGAAAAGCCAGTTAATCCCGCTTTGGGTTTAGAACCACGACCAGTTGCTCCTTCATCACGAATTTCACCGCCAGAACCAGTTGCAGCACCAGGAAAAGGAGAAATTGCTGTCGGATGATTGTGGGTTTCCACTTTCATTAAAATAGCATTATCTTCTTTAGAATAGTGATATTGATGATTATAGGGATTAGCTACAAATAGTTCCGTAGCAAAACCCTGCATCACAGCAGAATTATCATGGTAAGCGGAAAGAACTTTTCCCGGATGCTGTTGATGTGTGTGGCGAATCATTTGAAATAGCGATAAAGCTTGTGATTGCTTGTCAATTGTCCATTGCGCATTAAATATTTTGTGCCGACAATGTTCGGAATTAGCTTGGGCAAACATCATCAATTCAACGTCAGTCGGATTCCGTTTTAATTCAGTAAATTGTTCAAACAGATAGCTAATTTCGTCTTCTGATAAAGCAAGTCCATGAATTTGATTGGCTTTGCTAAGGGCTTGTTTGCCGTATTTCAGCATATCCACAATTTTTAATGGGCGAGCATTAGCCTGGTTAAATATAATATCAGCTTGATTGAAATCCAGTAATACTGTTTCAGTCATCCGATCGTGGAGAATTGATTTTAATTGATTTATTTGCTTGCTATTTAAGGAAATCTTACTAGCAAATTGCCATAAAATTCCCCGTTCAATGCGTTCTATTGATGATAAACCACAAACTCTTGCAATATCAGTAGCTTTACTTGACCAGGGTGAAATAGTCCCAGCACGTGGAACAATAATTAAATTTTGGTGGTGTTGTGCTTTAAATTCCTTACTTATAGGTGAAAAATTGTTATTTAATCCTAATAAAATCTGTAATTTATTTTTGTCTTTATCAGATAATGAAAAATTTGTATTGACAAAATAGATATATTTGGCTTCTAATTGGATTAAAATGGGAATTTGTTTTTTTGCTTGATTAAATATTTTTTTAAGACGAAATTCTGAAAATGCGGTTTTGCCAATATAATACATAGATAGTTGAAATAAAATTTGTTTAAAGATTTAAAATCGGAATATGACAGATTTGAGAATATTAAATTGCTATTAACTTTTTAAAAAATAACTAATTTTTGTCAAGAATGTAGTTTTTTTGTAAAATTTCTAAATTTTCGCCTTCAATAAAAATGGTTTGTATGTTATCAAAATTTATACTTTAATCTTTGGAATAAGTGTTTTAGCAGTAGATGCTTGTAATATTTAAAAGCATCACTTTTTTTCAGCCCAATTTAAAACATAATGTCATTACTAAAATCAATTTCTTCGCCCAAAGATGCTTTTCAACGTCAATTCTGTCTTCAGAGAATATCTATGGCATTATTTCTTTTAATTGTTTTATTTTTTGTTTAGTCTTTTAATGTCATTTTCGATTTCTTTTAAATTGTTTTCATGTTCTATTTTTCTTTGCATTTCTTTATATTTGTTATATTCCATAGACGATTTTTCTTTTGCCATTTTTTGTGATATTTTGCCTGCATGGGTTAAAAGTTCTTTTTCATTTAACTGTATAATATCATCTAGCTTTCCCCCCCAATCCCTCATATACATTGTTTTTTGTTGTTGTGCCATCATCTCAGCAAAAGCTAAATATTGTTCTACTAATAACCCAAGTAATTTTATTTCGTTCTCTTTAAGATAATTTTTGGCAACACTTATGTCGTTTTTTCTTATTTTATCACTGCTTTCTTTATCAAAAGACTGCATACCTATTAATGGCAATTTAGCATCCACCCTACGATAAACCAATTCGGCTGCTGTTTGTTCACTGATAGCCCATAAAAGCTTATTTTGTACAATTTTAAAAAACTCAATGGTCTTTTCGTTCTTTGGATCGTAATCAATGCTAGTAGAATAAATATCTTTTATTTTTTGATAAAAAACACGTTCTGAAAGGCGTATTTCACGAATGCGTTCTTGCAATTCATTGAAATAATTCATAGAGTTGCCAGACTTAAACCGTTTATCGTTTAGGGTAAAACCTTTAACTATATGTTCTTTTAGTCGTTGGGTTGCCCAAATTCTAAATTGCGTACCTTGTTTTGATTTAACTCTATAACCTACTGAAATAATTACATCGAGATTGTAGTGTTCTAAGTTTCTTTCTATATTTCTATTGCCTTCTAATCGAACTATTCGGAAATTCCGAACAGTTGAATTTCGAGTTAATTCACCTTCTTTGAAAATATTTTTTATATGTTCATTAATAGTAGATTTTGATTTATTAAAGAGCAATGCTATTTGTTCTTGAGTTAGCCACACGGTTTCATGTTCCAAATGGACATCAATTTCAATATTTCCGTCTTGATTTTTGTATAAAACTATTTCACTTTCATTTTCCATTGGTATTGCCTTTATGTTTTAACTTTATACCTAAAAGGACCTATGACCAAAATAATCATAAGTCAATATTATTTAAAGCTACACAATAACGATCTTATTAGTAGCACCAAATTTAGTTATAATTTATCGTAGCTACCTACGTAGTCCATGCC
>JAGLFE010000531.1 GCA_023144675.1 Thiomargarita sp.
TTTCTTGGTAGATAGTTACAAAAATTATTTTAATAAAAAAATATAGCTAGATAAAATAAAAAAATTCCAACTTCCCAAACTTGGAAATCGTAGTTTAGTTGGGAAAGTGTAGCGTTCCCAATGGTCGGGAGTTCGGTTTTCTTGATTTCACCAAATAAGCCTTGATAGCTCAGTTGGATAGAGCGTCCCCCTCCTAAGGGGAAGGTCAGAGGTTCAATTCCTCTTCAGGGCGATTTTATCTCATCACTTTCAAATCAAAAAGTATGCAAACCACTGTTCCTACTCGTTATTGGCATTCACTGAAAGATAATCGTATTCAATGTGATCTTTGCCCTCGAGCTTGCCAACTTAAAAATAATCAACGTGGTTTATGTTTTGTTCGAGCCAATCAAAATAACCAAATTGTGTTGACTACTTATGGACGTTCTAGTGGTTTTTGCATTGACCCGATTGAGAAAAAACCGTTAAATCATTTTTTACCAGGGACAGCAATTTTATCCTTTGGAACTGCAGGTTGTAATTTAACTTGTAAATTTTGCCAAAATTGGGATATTAGCAAATCACGAGAACTGGATAAATTAGCTAAACCAGTATCTCCTGAACAACTCGCAGAAACGGCACAAAAATTAAATTGTCAAAGCGTGGCTTATACTTATAATGACCCAATCATTTTTCACGAATATGCTATTGATGTTGCACAGGCTTGCCGTCAAAGGAATATAAAGTCGGTGGCAGTAACTGCTGGTTATATTTGTGATGAACCGCGGGTGGAATTTTTTAATTATATGGATGCGGCTAATATTGACTTAAAAGCCTTTACCGAAAAATTTTACCATAAATTAACTGGCGGACATTTGCAACCAGTTTTGGATACCTTGATATATCTTAAACAAGAAACCAAAGTATGGTTTGAATTGACAACGCTTATTATTCCTGAAGAAAATGATTCTGAAACGGAATTAGAAGAAATGACGCAGTGGATTGTTGAAAATTTGGGAACTGAAGTACCAATTCATTTTACCGCCTTTCATCCCTCATGGAAAATGTTGGATAAACCATCTACGCCCGTGCAAAGTTTAATAACAGCACGTAATATTGCTTTGAAAAATGGAATGCGTTACGTTTATACAGGCAATGTGCATGATGAAATTGGTGGAAGTACGTATTGTCATCAATGTCGGCAAAAATTAATTGGACGGGATTGGTATGTTTTAAGTGATTGGAATTTAACTCCAGCAGGAAAATGTAATCAATGTGGTGCAATTTGCTCAGGTATATTTGAAGCGCAAACAGGTACATGGGGTGCAAAACGTCAGGTAGTTAATATTTAATTTACGTTCTGTAAGTTCAATGGTTCGGACAGTTTTAAACTTAAAAAACTAAGGTAGTATAAAGGCTTGATTTTACTAATTTCAATTAAATTTGGCATTTTACCTAAGTTGCATTTAATTATGATGTTGTAAAATAAGGCTTTTATCATACTTGGATTTGTACTAAGAAAAACTGTCCGAAGTATTGTAAGTTCAATGGTTTGGACAGCTTTTCAAATTTAAGTTTATTTAAAATGCTAAGTAATTGAAAAATAAAAAATCTTTTAATAAATAAGTTATAAAAATTGTCCGAACTATTGTAAGTTTTTAAAACTACCAATTATTTGGTAGTCCTGAACAAAGATGGTCTCAAAAAACCTGTCAGGTATCAAAGACCTAACAGGTT
>JAGLFE010000532.1 GCA_023144675.1 Thiomargarita sp.
CGTGACAGGCCGATACTCTAACCAGTCTGAGCTACTGCTCCTAATTATTTTTTATATTATACCTAAATTAAGTTTAAAATGCAAACTTTTTTTAAATAAATAAAAAATTAATGGGTGTTGAGGGGCTTGAACCCCCGACATTCGCCTTGTAAGGGCGACGCTCTCCCAGCTGAGCTAAACACCCAAAATCTATTAAACTCAAAATCTTATTAATTATAAATACTTTATTATTTATTAACAGCATCTTTAAGTGATTTACCTGGCTTAAATACAGGTACAATAGCTGCTTTAATTTGTAAAGGTTCACCAGTACGTGGATTACGTCCTTGTCTTGCTGCACGTTCACGAACTGAAAAAGTACCAAATCCAATTAATGTAACACCATCTCCATCTACTAAAGCATTCTTAATACATTCCATAATTGCATCAACAGCTTTTGCTGAATCAGTTTTATTAAGACTAGATTCTTCACTTACAGCTTGTACTAATTCTGATTTATTCATTTTTATTTTTCTCTCAAACTTATTCTGTATATATAAACTAAGTTATGGTTTTTCAAGTTAAAGTATAATTTTTTTTTAAATTTTAAATTTCTAGCCTTTAAAAATCTAAAATATTTTATATCCAAATAATGCTAAAAACAATGGTTTTATTTAGTTATAACTTAAATAATTCTTAAACCTTTTCGCTATTATAATCATGTATGTTCAGAATAGCAATACTTTTATGATAAAAAACTAACTTTTTTTTAAAAAACATATACTTTTTTAAGTATAAAACATTTCTGATGCCTTTAAATATTAGGCTTGTCATCCATGATTACATTATTTTTTATATTGGTTGATTTTGTTACAATTTCTTCTTTTAATTCTTTTGGACTAGGCATTTTTTGTAAAGCTAGTTCAAATACCTCTTCAATCCATTTAACTAATTTTATATTTAAATTGCTTTTTATATTTTCTGGAATATCAGCCAAATCTTGTTTATTTTCTTTTGGAATTAGAACTAATTCTATTCCTTCTCTCAAAGCAGCCAGTAATTTTTCTTTTAAACCACCAATAGGTAATATTTCACCGCGTAAGGTGATTTCACCTGTCATTGCAATATTAGCACGTACCGGAATATTTGTCAAGGCTGAAACAATAGCAATACACATTCCTATACCAGCACTGGGTCCATCTTTTGGAGTTGCGCCTTCTGGAACATGAATATGTATATCATTTTTCTGATAAAAATCACTATTAATGCCTAGAAGATGACTACGAGCTCGAACTACAATCATAGCCGCTCGAATGGATTCTTGCATAACATTACCTAATTGACCAGTATAAGATAAACCGCCTTTGCCCGCCAAGGTAACAGCTTCAATAGTCAATAATTCTCCACCAACCCTAGTCCAAGCTAAACCAGTAACTTGTCCAATTCGATCTAAATCGTGAATATGAATACTTCGGAATTTTTTAACACCTAAATATTTATTTAAATTATCAGTAACAATAGAACTGGTTTTAATATTAGAATTAATTAAAATTTCTTTTACCACTTTGCGACAAATCTTTGCAACTTCACGTTCTAAATTACGCACACCAGATTCACGAGTATAAGCACGAATAATATCATAAATAGCTTCTTTATGAAAATTAATTTCAGTATTTTTTAGTCCATTGTTTTTTATTTGCTTGGGAATAAGATATTGTTCGGCAATATTCCATTTTTCATCTTCAGTATAACCAGAAATATTAATAATTTCCATCCGATCACGCAAAGCCCAAGGAATTTTTAAGGTATTTGCAGTCGCAATAAACATTACTTCAGATAAATTATAATCAACTTCTAAATAATGGTCATTAAATGTATGATTTTGTTCTGGATCAAGCACTTCTAATAAAGATGAAGCTGGATCACCTCGATAATCCATGCCAATTTTATCAATTTCATCTAATAAAAATAAGGGATTACGAACACCTACTTTAGATAAGTTATAAATAATTTTACCTGGTAAAGAACCGATATAAGTGCGCCGATGTCCTCGTATTTCAGCTTCATCACGCACTCCGCCTACTGACATACGGATAAATTTGCGGTTAGTCGCACGGGCAATGGATTGTCCTAATGAGGTTTTACCTACTCCAGGTGCTCCAACTAAGCAAAGCACTGGTCCTTTCATTTTTGTAACTCTTAATTGTACAGCTAAATATTCTAAAATACGTTCTTTTACTTCTTCTAAGCCATGATGATCGGCTTCTAATATATCTTTGGCTTTATTTAAATTTCGACATATTTTGGTACGTTTTTTCCAAGGTACATCTAGCATAACATCAATGTAACTTCGCACCACTGTGGCTTCAGAAGACATTGGAGACATCATTTTTAGTTTATTGAATTCACTAACTACTTTAATTTTAGCCTCTTTGGACATATTAACCGCTTCAATTTTCGCTGCTAATTCATTAATATCATCAGGTAAATCCTCTGATTCGCCCAATTCTTTTTGAATTGCTTTTATCTGTTCATTAAGATAGTATTCATGTTGGTTTTTATCCATTTGCCCTTTAACACGTTTACGAATGCGTTTTTCAATTCGCAATAAGTCAATTTCTGATTCTATTAAAGCAATTAAATATTCTAAACGTGTTTGTACTTCAATAATTTCCAATATTTCTTGCTTTTCTGCTTGTTTAACAATAATATGGGCTGCAATAGTATCTGCTAAACGACTTGGGTCTTCTATGCCAATAAGTGAATCAAGTATTTCAACTGGAATTTTTTTATTTAATTTTAGATAATGTTCAAATTGCGATATAACCGAGCGAGATAATATTTCAATTATTTTTATAGGTGTATCAGAAATATTTGAAGATAACGGAATTATTTTAGCTTTAAATCCTTGATCATCACGAAAAAATTCGGTAATTTTAGCACGTTGTTCACCTTCTACCAGTAGTTTAATTCTACCGTTTGGCAATTTGATTAATTGTAAAACGTTAGAAATTGTACCTAAAGAATAAATATCTTCCATATCAAGATCATCTTTTGCCAAATTTTTTTGCGCCACCAGTAGAACTTGTTTATTTTCTTCTAATAAAGCATTTTCCAAAGCGTTAATTGACATTTCTCTACCAACAAATAATGGCACTACCATGTGAGGATAAACAACTACATCTCTCAATGGAAGTACTGATATTATTTGCGTTTCTTCTATGATTTCTTTAGAAATTTTATTCATAATTAATTATTATGTTGGTAGCTAAAATTCAAGTAAAATATAATTATACGGCATTCTATAATTTTACTTGAAATTATAACATATTATATAGGACTTACGCATTGACTAAAAAGAAAAAATATGTTCTGTATAAAAAACAAATAGTTACAGAAGTAAAATGGAAACAAAATGCGATGCTCAACTTTAATTTTTAACTCATTATATTTTCTTAGCTAGGTAAATTCATTATCCGTATTCACCAAAAATTTAAAACTGA
>JAGLFE010000533.1 GCA_023144675.1 Thiomargarita sp.
TCAACTTTTTATATCTGCGTAACTTCAGCTGCTAATTATGCTATTTTTGTACAATACACAAAATTTGGCACGGACTACGTAATTTTTAACAAAAACAGCTAAATTAATGCTAAAAAGGAGTAATTATATAACGTGCAGGCAAAAACAACAAATTACCGTGAATTAACAGTAATTGCGGTATTATTAGGTATTGTCCAAGGAATTATTTTAAATATTGCATTTATTTACATTGCTTTAAAATTAGGATTTTCCATTGGAGGTTCAACTATTGCGGCTATTCTTGGTTATGTATTTCTGCGTGGTTTTTCTAATAAAGGCACAATTGTAGAAAATAATATTAACCAAACTATTGCATCAAGTATTAATTCTGCTGGAGTAGGTATTGTTTTTGTTTTACCAGCTTTATTTTTACTGAGTGTGCAACAAAGTGATTTAATTTTATCAATTTGGTCATTATTACTAGCTGGAATCGCTGGAGCGGTTTTAGGAGTAGTAATTATTATTCCCTTGCGTAAACAATTAATTGAAATAGAACGTTTACGTTTCCCAACTGGAGTTGCCGTTGCAACTATTATACGTTCTGGAGCGGCGGGGGTTGATAAAGCTAAATTATTAATTATTGGTTTTATCATTAGTGCTGCTTGGAAAATATTATTAATTTCGGGTTGGTTAGATACAGAAGGTATATTTGAAAATGAAGAACTGAATTTAAGTTTTGGAATCTTGCCTGATTATGTTGCTCCTGCAATTTATTTATCCATGTTAAATTTTGCCGCTGGTTTGTTATCAGGACGAGCTGGCTTGCCATTTCTTTGGGGAGGTATTGTAGCTTGGTGGATATTATCACCCACTTCAGTATTCGCTGGTTGGATTCCTACAGATTTAGAAGGACAAGTATTAGTTGATTTCATTTATGCCAATATGTTACGCCCTTTAGGTATTGCAATTTTAATTGGTGCTGCTTTTACTGAGGTTATTGTTCATTATCCTGCAATTAAAAGTGCATTCTATTCACTTGCGACTGCTTCTCGTACCGCTAGTTGTAGTATGACTGGTAAAGAAGAAATGCCTTTTAAAGTCTTAATAATTGGTGGAATAAGCGCGGTTTTATTATTCTTTATAGCAACTTGGAGTATGTCCGATATTTCCATAATACAAGCTATATTAATTGCCTTAATTAGTACACTTTGGTTAGGTTTAGCTGGATTAATTATAACCGAATGTGCTGGTTTAACCGACATTTCTCCAATATCGGGTATTTCCTTGATTTCAGTAACAATGGTTATGATTATACTCAATGGAAATATAGCGGCTGCCATGATTGTAGCTCTAACGGTTGCAGTTGCAGTTGGTCAAAGTTCGGATATGATGCAAGATTTAAAAACTGGTTTTATGGTCGGTAGCCGTCCATTTTTACAACAATCAGTCCAATTTGCTACCTCATGGATTGGTGTTATAGTTGCGTTTGGAGTTGTTTATGTATTATGGAGTACCAGTGGATTTGGACCGAATACACCTTTGCCTGCACCTCAAGCAACGGCTTTAACCAGCATTATCGAAACGATTCAAAATGATGCTGTGCCTGTGGATAAATATATTTTAGGCGGTATAATTGGCATTTTATTAGGTGTTGTACCTATCGCAAGTTTAGGCATTTTAATTGGGTTAGCAATGTATTTGCCTTTTTCGATTACTTTAGGTTATGGAATCGGTTGTTTAGTCAACATTTTTATTTCCAAACGTAAAGGAAAATCTTTTGTTGAAAATAAAATTGTGCCACTCGCTGCTGGCTTAATTATTGGTGAAGCACTGATGGGTGTTGGTTATGCAATTTATAATATTATACAATCAACCAACGGAGTATAAAATGCGGACATTTTCCTTATTACTGTTTTCTATGAGCATTATTATGGCTTTAATTAGTGCGCTTAAATTGCCAGCAGATAATGAATTATGCTCAGATATGTTACCTATTTATATTATAGCAATTATATTTGCTTTAATAAGTATTTTATTACTGTATTGGCAACAGAAAAAGAACCAAAAATTGAACACAAAAAATTATAATAAATCTGCAATAATTAAATTATTGCCCCAATTATATATTGAAATGCAACTTTTTGAGAAAGAAATTCATTTAGCTAATACAACTATAATCATTGAAAAAGTTAATTATTTTCTTGATAATTATTTAATTCCAGCCTCTCAAAATAAATTAACTTGTAATAAATATGGAATGATAAAAATAGTTCTTGCTATTGCGCTATGTGAACGTTATCTTAATCGTGTTTGGTCAGCGGCTAGTGATAACAATATTCAAGAAGCAATTGCAGCTTATAATAATGCTATCAATGCCGCTCAGGAAGTGGATAATCTTTATTGGCAAATGAAAAATAATTGTCAATAATAAAATTTCTTGGTGCTTTTACGAACTACTAGTTAAACTTAGAAAAACTTCTTCCAAGCCAGGTTCTTCAGTATGTAAATCAGAAAATTGGATATTAGAACAACGTAAATGTTCTAAAATAGCTCCAATTTGATCGTGTTCACGATGTAAACGTAAAACTAATTTATTCTTTTGCAAAGATTGTACTTTATCTTGTAAAGAAGCTGGTATTTTGGGGTTATTATCAATAAGATTTAGATATAATAAACGATAAGGATAGCGGTTTAATAAAGCTGTTTTATCTTCAAAAGCAATTAATTTTCCTTTATTTAAAATGGCGATTTGTTCACATAAAGCTTCTGCTTCTTCTAAATAATGGGTGGTTAAAACGATAGTATGCCCCTTTTGGTGCAACTCTTTAGTGAACGACCATAAAATTTGACGCAGTTCAACATCGACACCCGCAGTAGGTTCGTCTAAAACTACCACTGGAGGCTTATGCACTAAAGCTTGAGCAATGAGTAATCGCCGTTTCATCCCACCAGATAATTTTTGTAAACTAACATTTTTTTTATCAGTTAAATCAAAAATGTGCAATAATTCATCTAACCATGGTTGATTTTTTCGTCCATATCCAAAATAGCCTGATTGTAATTTTAATAATTCACCAACAGTGAAAATAGCATCATAGGCTAATTCTTGAGGCACAATGCCTATTGAATGACGTGCTTGTCGCCATTGAGAACGGACATCATAACCCATAATTTCAACAGTACCTTGACTTGCATAGGTTAAACCAGCTATTATGTTAATTAAAGTTGATTTTCCAGCTCCATTAGGTCCAAGCAAGCCAAAAAAGCAACCTTTAGGAATATCAAAATCTACTCCTTTAAGAGCATGTAAATTATCATAATATTTATGTACTTTTGATATATGAATAGCAGACATGCGCAATGATTTTTTTCTAATTAGATAAAAGAATTCAAACTTTAGTAAATAGAAGAAAAATTAATTCGTCAATATAAACTTGCTAGATATTTAATACCTAGCAAGTTTGTCTCTGAAAAATTATACTAAAATTTGAATTTCTAAAGATAGGTTATAGAATTAAGTACTTAATATATCTTGCACACCACTTAACGCAGCAAGATTAAGCATTTTGGAAGGAATATTACTAAATCTGATTTGCTTGGCTTGTCTTTTAAATTCAACCAATAAAGCTAAACCAGCACTATCTACATACTCTACCTCATTTAAATCCAACACTTGAGGCAAACTATTACTAGAAACAAAAGTTGTAAATTCTACTAATAAATTATTAGCAGTCGTGAATGTTAAATTGCCTGATAACCGCCATACATTTCCATCACCAACCGAAAATTGAGTAACCATGGCATTATTTATTCTTCAGTTTTCTTATCTTCATTTTTATCATTAAGTTTTTTAATTAAGCCATCAATACCTATTGTTGTAATATCATTAGCAAACTCAGAGCGATAAGTAGTTACCAAACTAACACCTTCAACCGACACATTGTAAACTTGCCATTGATTTTCCTTATTCTTATACATATTATAATCGATATTGATTGACTTTGAGTCATTTGTTTCTACATTTACTGAAACCAGTATCCTTTTTTTCTTGGATTTAGAGGAATAATTAACTTGTTTAACTGTACTAGCAGCTTCAGATAGAGCTTTGGAATAAGTTCTTACAAGAAGACCATGAAAAGCATTAGTAAAGTCATTTTTTTGAGTTTTAGTTACTTTTTTCCAATTTTTACTTAATACTAATTTGGACATTTTTCTAAAATCAAAAACTTTGTCCACCAATTTTCCAACTTCTGCTACATCTTCCAATCGTTTTGGATCAGCTAATACATCATCTGTAGTAGTTTTAATCAAATTTTCGGCTTCTGCCAAATCTATTTCAGACACTTCCTCACTAGCCCAAACACCAGCTTGGAAAAATAGCATTCCCATTGTTAAAACAGCAGTTATGCTAGGTTTAAAATATTTCATGTTAAGTTTTTCTCCTAATAATTAAAAAACAAATTTAAATGGTGATTTATTCATTACTAAAATTATTCAGCGTTAGCGACTGAATTATATAAATACTTACCGATTAATTGTTCCAAAATAATAGCCGATTGCGTCAATCCTGGATCAATTTCAGCATTATTAGTTAAATATTCTTCTTCAGCACCAGGTTCTAACCCAATATATTGCTCTCCCAATAAGCCCGCAGTATAAATACTAGCAGAAGTATCTATTGGAATTTTTTTATAGCGAGGATCAATATTTATTTTAACAATAGCCTGATAATCTTCATCATCATAAAAAATATTAGCTACTCTACCAATCCGTACCCCAGCCATTTTCACTGGCGATTTGACAGTTAAGCCTCCAATATTTTCAAATATTAAAGTAACAGTATAGCCTTTATCGGCAAAAATTTCACCTAAACGACTTACCTTCATTGACAACATAAGTATAGCTAAAAAGCTTAATACTACAAAAATACCAACCGCAATTTCTACAGTTTTTGTTGATTGCATAATTTTTTTACAATATAATTTTTAGATATTTAACTACTTTTATTATATAATACTCAATGAAAGTTAATGTGTCAATATTTTAAAAAATTATTTTTATTAATAAGTTATTATATTTTTATTAATAAGTTATTAAACTAAATATATAAAGCAAAAAATATGCCCAATATATTAAACATCCTTAAATTATAATCAAGGAATTTATTTTAATGTCGTATGAAGTAATTAATACCGTTGATGCTCCTCAAGCAATAGGCACTTATTCACAAGCAATTAAGGTTGCTAATACGGTTTATTTATCAGGGCAAATTCCCTTGGTGCCAGAAACAATGAATTTACATACTGGCGATATGACTGCTCAAATTCATCAAGTATTCAAGAATTTACAAGCGGTTGCAACGGCGGCTGGTGGAAATTTGACTAATATTGTAAAATTAAATATTTTTTTGATAGATTTAAATCATTTTAGTTTAGTTAATGAAATAATGGCTGAATATTTTCCACAACCTTATCCAGCTCGTGCAGTAGTTGGAGTGGCTAAATTGCCTAAAGAAGCAGTTATTGAGATGGATGCAGTTCTAGTTTTACTTGAGTAAATTTGTTAAGAATATTAAAATAAACTTGTTTTTTAGATTTAAATTCCTTACAATACTAAATATTTTTTAATTTCAAATAACAAAAATGGAGAATATGTAAATTTATGTATGCAGTGATAAAAACTGGTGGTAAACAGTATAAAGTAACTGAAGGTGAACAACTACGAGTAGAAAAGTTGGATGCTGAGGTGGGAGCAAGTATTGATTTTAATGAAGTTTTACTCGTTGCTGATAATAATGAAATTAAACTTGGAACACCGCTAGTTAGTGGTGGCAAAGTTTCAGCTACAGTTGAAGAACATGGACGTGGCAAAAAAATTAAAATTATTAAATTTAAACGCCGTAAACATCACATGAAACGTATGGGTCATCGCCAATCTTATACAGAAGTTAGAATCACTAATATTATTGCAGATGGTATTACTGCATCTATCGAGCCAAAACAAGAAACGGTTACGGATGATGATGCAACACCAGAACAACACACTGAAACTGTATAACTTAAATAAAAAAGAGTAAATTATGGCACATAAAAAAGCAGGCGGTAGTACTCGTAACGGACGAGATTCAAATTCAAAACGCTTAGGCGTGAAACGTTATGGTGGTCAACAGGTTTTAGCTGGCAATATTTTAGTTCGGCAACGTGGCACTAAATTTCATCCAGGAATGAATGTTGGTATGGGCAAAGATCATACTTTATTTGCTAAAATGGATGGCGAAGTTAAGTTTCAGAAAAAAGGTCCAAAAATGCGTCAATTTATCAGCATTATTCCTAATATAGTTCCTGTTGCGGCATAAATGTGAATTAAGAGCTAATGTTCTTAATTAAATAATTTAGAATCGTAGGATGTGCTAAGTTTGCGAAGCGCATCAATTATTTCAATGTTTTGAATTTCAATATTTTAACTTTTAATTCTCATTTTAGAATTTAGTTGGTAAATAGTTACATATTTTGAATATATATATATTATTAATTATTCTTAGCCAGTCCATTGTTTTACCTGTCTTGAAATTAGTTTCTTCTTATTTTACAATAATTTTTTAGCTATTAATTAGCATACCTAACTAATCATCTCATTAGATAAATAAAATTATCAAACTGAAAGAACTTTAATTATTAATTAAAATGATTTAAAAGCTATTTTTTAGGTAATGAAAATTGTTTATTTAGGTAAAAATTCAGATATAATAAATTTTATAACTATTCCTGAAAAATAACTTATTTTCTAAGTTTGAATAGTTAATATTTTATTTGTAATAACAACAAAAAATGTGGTTGATGCTAATTTCAAAACCAAATTGCTCAATTACGATTCATTTCATTTAACCAACTAAGAAAAAAGGAAACTTTTATGCTTATTTCTATGCGTCAATTGCTTGACCATGCGGCAGAAAACAGCTATGGACTACCTGCATTTAATGTGAATAACATGGAACAAGTTCACGCCATCATGCAAGCAGCCGATGCAACAGATAGCCCAGTTATCATGCAAGGTTCGGCTGGCGCACGTTCTTATGCTGGCGAACCATTTTTACGCCACCTTATTTCAGCCGCAGTTGAAATGTACCCACATATTCCAATCGTAATGCACCAAGATCATGGTTCTGAACCAGCAGTTTGCTTACGTTCTATCCAAAGTGGTTTTAGTTCTGTGATGATGGATGGTTCTTTGATGGCAGATATGAAAACTCCATCAAGCTTTGAATATAACGTTAATACTACCAAAACTGTGGTTGATATGGCACATAGTGGTGGCGTTTCCGTAGAAGGTGAATTAGGTTGCTTAGGTTCTTTGGAAACTGGTGAAATGGGCGAAGAAGATGGTCATGGTGCCATAGGTAAACTATCTATGGATCAATTATTAACTGACCCAGAAGAAGCAGCTGAATTTGTTAAGCAAACTGGCGTGGATGCTTTAGCAATTGCAATTGGAACTAGCCATGGTGCTTACAAATTTACCCGCCCACCTACAGGAGATATTTTAGCCATTTCTCGGATTAAAGAAATTAATCAACGGATTCCTGATACTCATCTTGTCATGCACGGTTCTTCTTCAGTGCCACAAGAATGGTTAGCAATTATTAATGAATATGGTGGTGGCATGGGGCAAACTTATGGTGTGCCAGTAGAAGAAATAGTGGAAGGTATTAAATACGGTGTACGTAAAGTTAATATTGATACTGATTTACGTATCGCTTCAACTGGATCAGTTCGTAAATTCCTACATGAAAATCCGTCTGTATTTGACCCACGTAAATTCCTTAAAGAAGCTACTAAAGGTATGATGGGCATTTGTAAATCTCGTTATGAAGCTTTCGGTTCTGCTGGCATGGCTTCCAAAATTAAAGTTATGCCTTTGGAAACTATGATTCAACGTTATGCTAGTGGCGAATTAAACCCAAGAATTAATTAGTAGTTTTTTAATTATAAAGGCGTAAAATCTTGCGTCTTTACTAAAATCAAAAAAAATCAATCTTCCACTCCCAAATTATTTTTTAATCCTATGTCAGAAGAAGATAAAAATTTTAATTTAATTCTTGTTGGAATTGAAGAAAAAGAAGATGTTGAAAAAGAAATTACTTATGAGAAATTGTCCATTATTTTTGATATTGATTTGAAAAAAATACCTAAATTGTTGAAAAAACCGACTATTATTAGAAAAAATTTAACTTACGAAATTGCACTACAATATCAAGAAGGGCTTGGTAAAATAGGTGTACTTAGTAAAATTGGCAATTAATAAAGAGGCTGATTAATGGCAGATAATTATCAATTAATTTTAATCGGAAAAATTGCAGCAGGCTATGATGTAGAAATAGTTCATGAAAAACTATCTATTATTTTTGATATTGACTTAAAAAAAATCCCCAAATTACTTAAAAAACCTACTATTATCAGAAAAGGATTAAATTATAAAATTGCGTTTCAATATAAACAAAATCTTGAAAAAATAGGGGTTTTATGCGATTTTTTACCTAAATTAGAAACTGAATTTGAGCCAATTGCACCAACTGCAACTATTGAAGATCAAGAAACTTTCACCTTAGTCGAACTCGAAGAAACTGAGGTAGCTATATCTGATAATAGCAAATTTCGAGTTATTGATATAAAAATGACTTTTGGTGCCATATTAATATTTATTATAAAGTTGTTACTTGCTTCTATTCCTGCATTGTTGATTTTTTGGGTAATAATTCATGCAGTACAAATATTAATGTATATGCTGTTTTAACTTAAATAAGGAAAATATAAAATGGAAAATGAACCTCAAAATGTAGTCATTACGAATATTAAATTGCCCTTTTTTTCGATAGTTATTTTTATGATTAAGTGGATGCTTGCTTCTATTCCAGCGTTGATTATCGTAGGAATTATATTTGCTGGCTTAGGTTTTGGAATAAGTATTTTGGTGGAAATGTTTGATTTAGGGTATTTATTTGATGGTGTTATTGTATTGCCACCGCATTAACTATTCCATTCTGTCAAATTTTAGTTTCATTCCTAGCTTTATCTCGTTTTAAAGCAAATGACTGAGCCTCCTTAATAGTATTGAAAGTATTACGTTCAATCGCTTTATCCAAAGCATCGTATAAACCAGCACGGCGAACCATAATACGATGCTGCTGTTCAATATCTAAAAGTTCCCGTGTTAATTGAAATAAAATATTTTCCTCATCTCCATCTTGTTGACAAATTTCTTTTAAGCTATTAATATCTTCAGCGCGAAAAATTTGCTGTTGTTGAGAATTTTTAGAACTGTAATCTTTTCCAGTTACTTTTTTATAAATTTTAGGTAAATTATCCTCAATTTCATGTTTTTCCATTAACCAAATACGTCTAATTTCTTCTAATTCTGCTGGCGTAATTAGCTGAAATGGCTTAATTGGTGCAATTTCCTGCATGGTTTTTTGAGCATTTAATACTGCGATTAATAATTTTTCACGATAACTTTGTTTATAAGGACCATGTATTAGCCGATCTTTGAAAATTTGTAAATTACCATTCATCCGGCGAAAATCACGATGTTTACGATCTTCCTTAATATCCAACCATTGATTACGTAAATTCATTAAAGGCAACATCCACTGCTTTTCCTCATCATTTTGAATCATCGCTTGCATGGATTTATCTTTCTTAACCATCGTGCAAACATAGCAACCAAAACGGCTATCGCCACAACTGGGCGTACTGGTATCCACGACCAAAGGACATTCACCGCTTTCAGTCGCACCTCGATACATATTTAAAAGTGCCTTGTTATCATAACCCCAAGGATTATCCACTTGAGTTACATACATCCAAACATCATCATTAGTCCAATCGGCTAAGGGCGTATAAATCCAACTATTTGGTAATGCCCCGTTAGTTGCCAGCAATTCACGACTACTGGTTTTTTCATATTTTTCCATATTAGCCGCCCGAGTGATGCTTTCGGTTTTACGACTACCCAATACTAAAATAACTTGACCACTTTTGCGAATAACTTCATTAATAAAGCGATTAGAGGGATTGATTTTTAACCGACTGGTACACCAACGGAATTTAGGACGAGGCGCAGGATAACCACGCCCGATTAAATTGACCCAAAAACGATCTTGAACTTCTGGAAATAAACGATGGGTTGTAATCGGTAATTTTTGTTCAGTCGCTGCAATTTCCATCATTTCCAAAGATTTAGTTACCCATAAAGCCACAATGGGATTTTCAACTAAAGTATCAGTACTTATTACGTAAACAGGTTTAATGCGTTTTTTACTTGGTAATTTGCTTAAAGCGTACCAAACTAATTGTAAAGCCGAAGTTGAATCCTTGCCACCACTATAGCCAACTACCCAAGGCACTTCATCGTTTAAATAAAGCGTTTGCGTTTGCTCAATTAATTTATCAATCGTATCTGTAAAGCCTTGTGAAAAAGCAGTTTTGTATTCAGTTGCCATAAAAATATTTTGGAAGGTAGATTTGATTGGTAATGCTGATTAAAAGTTAAAAATATAAATACCATCGGTGGTAAATACTACATCTTGAATTAAATTTTGCTAGTCCTAAATAAAGTAGTGTTAAATAATTATGTAGCTTGGGTTAGCCAAGCTTAACCCAACATTATTCAATGTTTTAATTCGGGTTACGTTGCACTCGACCTAC
>JAGLFE010000534.1 GCA_023144675.1 Thiomargarita sp.
GGTGAATGTGCGATTATAGTTTCGATAAAAATCAATCATTTTAAAGAACAATCTTCATTAAATGAGTTTATTGAATTAGCTCGTTCTGCTGATGCTATTGTTAAAGACACAATAGTTGGCACCCGCGATATGCCTCATAACAATACATTTATTGGAACTGGTAAATTAGAAGAAATTAAACTATTAATAGATATTCATAAAGCTGAAATTGTACTGTTTAACCATGTATTAACACCAGGACAAGAACGTAATTTAGAAGAAGCTTTGCAATGTCGAGTAATTGACCGAATTGGTCTTATTTTAGACATTTTTGCTAAAAGAGCTCGTTCTTTTGAGGGTAAATTACAGGTTGAATTAGCGCAATTAAAACATTTAAGCACGCGATTAATACGTGGTTGGACTCATTTGGAACGGCAAAAAGGTGGAATTGGCTTACGCGGTCCAGGTGAAACTCAATTGGAAACTGATCGGCGTTTAATTAGCAACCGAATTAAATATATTAATAGGCGTTTAGACAAAGTTGATCAACAGCGTCAATTAAGTCGAAAAGCTCGTGAACGCAATGCTTTGCCAGTTGTTTCAATAGTTGGTTATACCAATGCTGGTAAATCAACTTTATTTAATTGTTTAACCCAAGCTAATATTTTTGCAGCTGATAAATTATTTGCAACTTTAGATACAACTTTACGCCGAGTAGTGTTGCCTAATAAAACTGTATTTGTTTTAGCCGATACCGTTGGTTTTATTCAACAATTGCCACACGATTTAGTAGTTGCATTTCGTTCTACTTTGGAAGAAACCCGAACTGCTAGTTTATTATTACATATTGTAGATGCCAGCGATGAAGAACGACAATTGCGGGTTCAACAAGTTAATCAAGTATTAAAAGAAATTGGTGCGGATAAAATACCACAAATTTTAGTGTATAATAAAATAGATGATTTAGAATGTTGTCAAGCACATTGTGAGCAAGATTTAGAACAAATTGATAAAGTTTGGCTTTCTGCAAAAACTGGTGAGGGGATTAATTTACTTTATGAACTTTTAAGCAAAGAATTAACTCAAGAAAGTATGCAATGTTGGGTTCGCATACCAGTTAATGCTGGCGATTTACGCGCCCGTTTATTCAATGAAACAACTATTTTACAAGAGCAATATGCAGATAATGGTGATAGCCTTATTGAAATGCAATTGCCTAAAAAATATTTTAACCAACTAGCACAAAGCGATGCTAGATTACAGTTAATAAATCGTTAAACATTTTTAATTAAATAATCAGGAGAATATATGGCTTGGAATGAACCCGGCGGTGGGGATAAAGATAAAAATCCTTGGGGAAACCGTAAACCTGAACAAGGACCTCCAGACTTAGATGAAATCGTTCAAAAAGTAGGTGAAAAATTTGACAAAATCTTTGGCGGTGGTCAAAAAACTGGACAAAATGATGATGGTGGTGGTGGATTAAGCAATGCAAGTTTTGGACTTATATTGTTTATTGCCCTAGCTGTATGGATTTCTTCTGGTTTTTATATTATCGAACCAGCAGAATTAGGCGTTGTAACCCGTTTTGGTCATTATGAAAAAACCACTGAACAGGGCTTAAATTGGCATTTACCTGCTCCAATTGAACAAGTACAAAAGGTTAATGTTCAGCAAGTTCGTGCTGTTACTCATAGTGCTTTGATGTTAACCAAAGATGAAAATATTGTTAAAATAGAATTAGTTGTGCAATATCGGGTGAAAGATGCTAAAGATTATTTATTTAAAGTAGCAGACCCTGATAATACTTTACTTCATGCGACTGAAAGTGCTTTACGAGAAATTGTTGGTACCAGTAATATGGATGCAGTATTAACTAGTGAAAGAACGCGAGTTGCTGCTGAAACTGAAGAAATAATTAAAGGTATTATTGACCTATACGAAACTGGTTTGATTGTTACTAGTGTCAATATGCAAAATGCGCAACCACCAGCCGCGGTACAAGCGGCTTTCGCTGATGTTATCAAGGCTCGTGAAGACCAGGAACGAAGTAAAAATAAAGCTGATGCTTATGCTAATGAAGTATTTGAAAGAGCTGGTGGTCTTGCAGGTAAATTGAGACAAGAATCACAAGCTTATAAAGCTAAAGTTATTGCTCATGCTGATGGGGAAACTAAACGTTTTTTAAGCGTATTAAGAGAATATGAAAAAGCACCTATTGTTACCCGTCAACGTATTTATTTGGAAACAATGGAATCTATTTTATCTAAAACTAGTAAAATAATGGTTGACTTACAAGGAAATAATTTAGTGGTGTTACCTCTTGAAAAATTATTGGGAGCTACTGGAACTGGTGAAATAACACCATCAGGCACAAGTACCCCATCTCAATCGACTATTCCCAACCGCTTTAGTCAAACAGATAGAGACAATTCACGTGATAGAGGAGGACGCTAAATGAACGGCAATAAAATGGGATTACTTTCTATATTAGTTGTAGCTGTTATGATCGGACTAATGTGTTTATTTACCGTTAAAGAAACCGAATTAGCCCTAATGTTACGTTTTGGTAAAGTGGTTAGTGATGACTTTAAACCGGGTTTGCATTTTAAAGTACCTTTTTATCATACTATTCGTAAATTTGATAAACGCATTCAAACTTTAGATGAGGAACCAAAACTATTTTTAACCAGTGAAAAGAAGAATTTGAATGTAGATTCTTTTGTAAAATGGAAAATTATTGATGTGGTTACCTATTACATTGCAACTGGTGGTAATTCACAACGGGCAAAACAACGTTTATCTGAAATGATTGCGGATGGTTTACGTAGTGAATTTGGTAAACGGACTATTAAAGATGTGGTATCTGGTGATCGTTCCGAGATTATGGATATTATTACTAATCATGCCAATAATAGAGCTAAACAGTTTGGAATTGATATTGTGGATGTACGGATTAAACAAATTGAATTGCCTGTTGAAGTAAGTCATTCAGTTTACCAACGTATGGAAGCAGAACGAGAACGAGATGCTAAAAAATTACGTTCGCAAGGGGAAGCTGAAGCAGTTCGGATTCGAGCTAAAGCTGATAGAGAACGGGTTGAGGTGGTTTCAAAAGCAGAACGTGATGCTGAACAAATTCGAGGTGAAGGAGATGGTAAAGCTGCTGATATTTATGCGCAAGCTTATACTCAAAATCCAGAATTTTATGCTTTATATCGTAGTTTAATTGCCTATAAAAAGAGTTTTGCTAATCGTAGCGATGTATTATTGCTGCAACCAGATTCAGATTTTTTCAATTATTTTAAGAATC
>JAGLFE010000535.1 GCA_023144675.1 Thiomargarita sp.
AGTTTTAGCAATAGTTTCTTCTACAAAATCCGAGAACGGTTTGAGCTTCTAAATCCAATTAAAAACGAACCACCAATTTTAGATGAAGATCAGCAACTTAAATTATTAGCAACCGATTATATAAATGCTGGAAATAATAAGGAACTTAATTTAGAAACCGCCGAAATAGAAATTGAACCTTTATTAAATCAATGTCGAAGATACAAACGTGATGTTGATGAACCTGATAAAGAAAAATGGAAACATAAAAATAGAAAAATATTTGTAGGTGGTGCGTTGCTGGTTCGTTTTCTAGTTAATAAAGGAGTAGAAAAAAATGCTTAAACAATGGTGCTTTTCTCAGTTAGATACTTGGTTTTTTAAAGAAGCTCGTCCATTTGATTCAGTTGGTGCTACGCAGCTTGGCACTATATTATTACCACCGCCTGCTCGTACAATTGCTGGTGCAATTCGGACTTTAATCGGTGAAACTCAAAATGTTGATTGGAAAGAATTTAATAAGAATCATAAACTAGCTGAGGAAATTGGTTGTTCTGATAATTTAGGTAAATTACAATTAACTGGACCTTATTTGCTTCTTGATGGTGAACGTCTTTATCCAGTGCCATTGATTATTTTAGAAGGTATAAAAAAAGGTAAATTTAAATCTAAAAAAACGGGAAAACAAATAGAGGAAAAAGATTTTGTGTGTTTACGTCCAGGTAAATCAGTTGAATGCGATTTAGGAACAGTACGTTTGCCTGAAAAAGCTAAAAAATTGGAAGGAGCAAAACCAATAGAAGATGCTTGGTTGACAAAAGCAAATTTTGAACGAGTATTAAATGGCGAATATCCTAAAAATATTATATATAATAAGAATTTATTTACTATTGAAAACCGAGTAGGCATTGCATTAGATACAAATGCTCGAATTACCAAAGAACATCAATTGTATCAAAATCAACATATTCGCATCCATCATGAAAAAAAGTTGCAAATAGGAATGCAAGTTGGAGGAATTGAAGAAAACTATCATCCAAATGAAAGAGATTTGATTAATTTTGGTGGTGAAGGGCGGTTGGCTGAGGTATCAATTGAGATAGAAAACAATAAACTAGAAACTCCAGTTGTAAAAGGTAATAAACATATTTTCTTAACTTTGCTTACGGCTGCTGATTTAGGTAATACTTGGTTACCAAATAAAAGTTTTGAGCAAAAAGATGGATTTTGGCAAGGAGAAATTAAAGGCGTTGAACTAAAAATTATCAGTGCTGTGTTGGGTAAATCAATTCGAGAAGGAGGTTGGGATTTGGTTAAAGGGAAATCAAGACCTGTCATTAGTTTAGTTCCAACAGGAAGTATTTGGTTTTGTGAAGTTATAAAAGGCGATCCAAAAAAATTGCATGGTGAAAAAATTGGTAAAGATACTGAATTAGGTCGTGGGGAATTGGCAGTTGGAAAGTGGTAAATAAGTTAGGAATTTTTTTAATAAATTTAAAATAGGAATATATTATGGATGTGATTAATAATATACTTGGTACACTTGCAAACTTTATTGGT
>JAGLFE010000536.1 GCA_023144675.1 Thiomargarita sp.
AATTAAGTAAAAATGTAGGATGCTGTTGAGGAACGAAACGCATCAATCGTGTTCTTAATTCGCATTTAAAGTTTAATTGGTAGATAGTTACGATATTTTTTGCAACTTGCAAACGAGGAAAATTAAAATGAAATATTTACTAGCGATACCAATATTAATAACAACTGTATCTATCAACGCCGAAGTAATCACCGATGGCACACTTGGTCAACAGATAAATTTACCCAGTCCCGATTTCCAAATCACTTCCGATTTAGGACAACAACGCAGTGGCAATCTTTTCCACAGTTTTCAAGATTTTAACCTGAGTAATTTGGAAAAAGCTACATTTTCTGGACCAAACAGTGTTCAAAATATCCTTAGTCGTGTTACCGGAGGAAATCCTTCCAATATTAACGGCTTAATTCGTTCCACAATTCCCAATGCTGATTTTTATTTTCTCAATCCCTATGGAATCATTTTTGGACCCAATGCGCAACTGGATGTACAAGGTTCTTTTCATGCTAGCACGGCGGATTATTTGCGTTTGGGAGAAAATGGGCGTTTCGATGCACGCAATCCGAGTGATAGTTTATTGACTGTTGCACCAGTAACAGCATTCGGTTTTTTGACCAATTTGCCAGCTAAAATTTCTACACAAAGTAGCAAACTTATATTGCCAAGTGATGAAACTTTATCATTAATTGCTGGAGACATCCATTTAACCAGTGATACTCCTCTAACAGCAGACAACAGTTTAAGTGTTCCCACAGTGGAATCAGAATCAATTTTAGCGACTGAACATGGGAAAGTTAATTTAGTCAGTGTAGCTTCTCGTGGTGAAATTACGGATAAAGATAATGTGATAATGCAAAGTAAAGGAGGCAAGATCACAATTGAAAATACCTTGATTGAAATGAGTGGTCATAGTGGTGGGGAAGTATTTATGCAAGCAGCTCAACTTTTTTTAGACAATTCTATCATTCGTTCTAATACTTATGGTAATCAAGATGGTAAAAGTATCAATCTTAAACTGACTGAATCCGCTTATCTCAATGGTTTGAATAGTGAAATATCAGTGTTTACTACTAGTCAAAATAATGCTGGTGGTATTTTGATCGAAGTGCCTTATTTAGAAATTACCGGAGCTTTAATTAATACTGGTAGTGCTTTGACTGGACAAGCTGGAGATATAGAAATATATGCTGATCAAGTTAAACTTAGAGAAGGCGCAATTATTGGTAGTGGTTCTTTATACGCTGGACAAAGTGGTGATATCAAGCTTGAAGTTGAAGATAGTTTATCTATCACTGGTTATGTACCTGGTTATCGAATCAGTCATAGTATAGAATTTTACAATCCGAAGAGTATGATTTTTAGTGTTTCAATTGGAACTGGTAATTCTGGGAATATTTTTATTAATAGCAAAAACTTGAATATGATATCAGGTGGTATTCATGTAGATACTTTTGGAATTGGTAGAGGAGGTAATATCACAATTAATGCTCAACAAGCCAGTTTAATTAATGGTGCAATTATTTCAAATGCAAACTATAATAAAGGTCAAACGGGTATTATCAAAATGAATATCACTGAGCAACTTTATCTTGCTGGTAAATCACCATTTATTTTTAAAACACTTGGGAGAACGTGGGATAATACGGAAAGTTTGATAACTAGCTCAAGCTTTGGGATGGGAGATGGTGGTACAATAAACATTGATGCCAATAATATAACGCTTACTGATAGTGGTATAATTACTACTAGTAGTTTTGCAACTGGTAATGCTGGCAATATCTCCATCCAAGCCAATAAACTTCAAGTTATAGATAATGGACAGATTAGCACTTCTGCTGATTATGCAATTGGTGGAAATATTAGTTTGAACATTCTAAATTTACTCTACTTGCAAGACGGTCTGATAACGACTAGCGTACATGGTGGTATTGGTGATGGTGGCAATATTGATATTTCACATCCTCAATTTACTGTATTGAATCAAGGCCAAATAATAGCCCAAGCCGATGCTGGACATGGCGGAAATATTCGTATTGTGGCTGAACAATTTATTACTTCGTCTGATAGTTTGATTAGTGCTTCTTCAAATTTAGGCATAGATGGGAAAGTAGAAATTGATTCTCCTAATATAGATATAGAAGGATTCGCAGTTATTTTACCAAGTGATTTTATAGATGCTAGTAGTCTAATGAAAACACCTTGTGGTGGTCAACAAAGTAATTTTGTGGTAAAGTCTAGCGAAGGTTCTCGCAGTTCACCAGATGATTTCTTGCCAAGTGGGTTATTAATATCGGATAATTTACCTATTAAAATTAGTATTTCTGTCAAAAGTAATTTTAGAAAGTTAGCTTTTTTAATATGCAAAAATTCAAAAGAAATATCTATTAATAATTTTCCCTATTAATGCCATTTTATCCACCAACGCCGAAGTCATCACTGATGACACTCTTGGTCTAAATATAAATTTACCTAGTTCCAACTTTCAAATTGGTGCGGATTTGATATTAGTAATATTACAGGGTTATATAATTATTATTTTCATAGATTTAAACCGACACTTCGCACACCCAAAGTAACTATTTAATATTAGAATTAAGTTATAGGGAATGTTGGATGTATTAAATCAGTGCCCAAATGTAGGTTACATATCCATTTTTTAGCTTGTATAAATTGTGGCAAAATATTGTATTTAACTACAGGGATTGTATATAATAAAGGATTAACGTAGAGTTCAAAGCTTCTTTGAATCTTGAGAATAATAAAACATTTAATAAATGAATATAAAATCCTTGTAGTTGTTACACAATGAAGGCACATAAAACACCAACTTAAACCAAAAAATGGAAGTGCGCTCCCCGAATTATTATATTCTGAAAATGGCAAAAAGGGGTGCAGAGTGTTGGGTAAAAATACAGTTTAATCTAAAATGCCAATTAAGGGTTAAAATATAAAACATTGAATTTATTTAAATGAAGTTACGCAAATAAAATAGAAACCAAGAAAATATAAGACTTTAGATTTTATATCTATCTGTATTGAATTTTCATAAGCCTTATAATATTTGGTTTTCAATTTCAACTTTTTATATCTGCGTAACTTCAGTTAAATAACTCTTTTTCATTTTATCTATCGTAAAAATCACTAATAAATCCAAAAGACAGTAAAATACACCTGCACTAATGGGTGGATTAGTTGTAGTTAGTCCAACAATCGGTACAGTTTCAGACCATGCCCAATTGCCTAATGTCGTGCCATATACTTCTAAAATTAGAGCTAAAACAAACATAGTAACATATAATTTTTTTGCAGTTCCAAAAATAAGGCACATTAGAAATACCATGAATAAAGCAATACTCATGGTATCAATCATGGTTAAATACGAAAAAATAAGATAAGCTGCCATTATTATTGGTATAAAAATGACCAAATTAGGCGATAATTTTGGCGATAATAATAATCCAAGAGTGAAAAGTAACGCATGACCTGGCGGTACAAATAATGGTAAATTGTATAAACGGTATTCGTATAATCCCCAAACCAAAGAAAGAATAATTTCTCCAATAGTTGCGTATAATACACAAATTAGCAAACTTAATCGTTCAATTGGGTTGCTCCGTTTGAGTAAAAAAAAGAACAAGCTCCAAACAATAATATTGACTAGAATTTGTCCGTATGCAATATTTTGATCAATCCATAAGCCGAATAAAAATATAGAAATTAATAATATTATTTGCATGTCAAAAATTTTAAATTTAGCACCAAATGAAATTCATTTATGGATAGCATTTTTAGATGAAATAAAAAGTCAAGAATTGCTCATAAGTTATGAACAGTTGATGAATACTGAAGAACGTGCTAAATGGCTACGGTTTCGTTTTGCTAAACATCGGCATCAATATTTAGTTACTAGGGCTTTAATACGTACTACTTTATCTCATTATATTAATAAATCTCCAAAAAAATGGCAGTTTAGTAAAAATAAATATGGTCGTCCAGAAATATTACAAGCTAATAATAGATTGCGCTTTAATTTATCGCATACAGATAATTTAGTAATTTGTGGATTAGTTTGGGAAAAAGATATTGGGGTTGATGTTGAAAATCAAGCTCGGCAGAATGCAACTATTGAAATTGCTGATCGCTTTTTTTCTCAGCAAGAAGTAACTGATTTACACCAATTACCTGAACAATTACAGCAATCACGTTTTTTCGACTATTGGACACTTAAAGAAGCTTATATAAAAGCGCGGGGAATGGGATTATCATTGCCTTTAAAATATTTTAGCTTTCATTTTTTGGAACAACGAACTGTAAAAATTTCCTTTCATGCTAATATAAAAGATGAACCAAATCAATGGCAATTTTGGTTACTGCAACTAACAAAACAATATAAAGCAGCAATTGCATTACGTCAAGATATTGAACAACCTTACCAAATTATCATTAAAAAAGTAGTGCCATTATTTGGAGAAACAGATTTTAATTATATAACTCCACTCACCCCTTAATATATTTAATTCGTGCTATATTTGAACGTCTGAATTTCGTCTAAATTTTTAACTGTAGAGAATTTATTAGCATGATTGGTCGTGTAATTTGTACGTTTGATATGATTAGGAAACAAAATAATCATATAAAAGTAAATTTAATTTGGAAAAAAAAACAAAAAACAAAAAACA
>JAGLFE010000537.1 GCA_023144675.1 Thiomargarita sp.
TTTCCCGAACATAAACAATTTTCTTGAAGACAAGATAACCATTCATCAGAATTATTGGCAGTAAAAAAGCCAAATAAAATGTTTAATTTTGTATCCCAAAGTTGCACTGTACCATTTTTAGGCACATAAGCAAGTATATAATTATATTGAAGATTTGGATTAAATTTAATGGTTTGAATCGGTTGGGAATAATCCGTAGTCAATAATTCAGATGATTTGCCAGTTTCACTATTCCATAAATAAATTTGATTATATAAAGTATAAGCTAAAATTTTCCCATCGGCACTAAAATTAACTATACTATCCGCAGCAACTCGATGTTTATATAATTTAGTTACTAATTTTTTAGTTGCTAAATCCCACAAATAAACCATGCCATTAGTAAAGCCCGTTGCCAACAAATTATTATTGAGATTAAAATCCAATGACACTGGATATTGATAACGAGTATATTGTAAACGAGGAAGTTGTAATTTAAAAGTATCAGTTTTCCATAAACGCACTTTCAAATCGGAAGAACCAACTGCTAAAAATTCACCATTAGGACTAAATACAATGGCTTTAATATAGCGTGAAGTCCAATTAAAGGGTTTTCTCATCAACTTGCCAGTTTCCATATTCCACAAAGAAACCTTGCCACCATTAGCTGTTGTCGCCAAAGTTTGATGGTTAATCGCAATTGCGGTTGCTACATAGTCTAAATTTAAAATTTTTAATGTTTGACCTGTTTGCGTATCCCAAAAACGAATAGTTTTATCTTCAGAACTGGAAACTAGAATTTTATTATCGAAATTGAAGGCTAAATCAGTAATAAAAGCGGTATGTCCAGCTAAAATATGTAATAATTCTCCTGATTGCATATTCCAAAATCTTATTTTTCCATCATCAGAACCATAGACTAAAAATTTTCCAGTTGAGCAAAAGTTTAAAGCAGTTATGTTATTTGTTAGATTAAATTTTGCTAAAAGAGCTTGAGAATTAGTTTGTGAATGAGAATTTACCTCTGCTATAACTACAGTTATATTAAGTAAAATAAAAGCTAAGAAAATAGACAGGTAATAAATTATTTTATGAGATATTAGATGTTTCATAATTTTACCAAATATAAAAATTTAGAAGTTTGTAATTTTTTTGTAACTATCTACCAA
>JAGLFE010000538.1 GCA_023144675.1 Thiomargarita sp.
GATAAAGTAATGTTATTATTATAAATATCGTCCCAATCTACATCAGTTTCTAATTCTTTCGGAATATCTTCAACTAAATTTAAAAAATCATCATCAGTTTCAGAATTAATATCTTCGTCGTCATTAGATGACTCAGTATCTGATTCGGTTTCATCAACTTCTAACATGATATTGGAATCTAAAAGTTGCTGAATTTCAGTCTGTAATTCAAGATTAGACAGTTGCAATAGACGGATAGCCTGTTGCAATTGTGGAGTCATCGTAATTTGTTGACCTAAACGTATTTGGAGACTTTGCTTCATAACGGTTTATATTTTAATTCTAATTTATGTAATCTAATAAATTTTTTTTAGTTTTATCATACTTTTGTAAAAAAATTATTACAAATTTCTGAATTTAAACCTAATTTAAAATTAGGAGCTTATCTTTTTAATATCACTTTTGAAAAGTACAATAGGTATTGCGTCCACTTTCTTTAGCTTGGTAAAGAGCAATATCTGCCTGACGTTGTAATTCCTCAACATCATCGCTATAATTAGAATAACTAATACCAATGCTTGCACCAATTGTAATAGTATGCTCTTTGGTAATTACTGGTTTTAATAGTTGGTTAATAATACGTTGCGCAGGTACTGTGGCATCAAGACTATTTTCAGTGGGCATTAAAATTATAGCAAATTCATCGCCTCCAAGACGGGAAACCGTATCAATTTTACGACAACATTGTTTAAGAACTTTTGCTATATGTTGTAATATTATATCGCCAACTTGATGACCATAGGTATCATTTACGGGTTTAAATTTATCAAGGTCAATCAATAATAAAGCAAATGCTTGTTTATTCCGTTTAAATAGTAATGTTGCTTCTTCTAACTGTAAACTATATTGATTACGATTCGCTAAACCAGTTAATGGGTCAGTCATGGCTAAACGTTTAATTTCCTTTTCCCAGCGTTTACGCTCAGTAATATCTTTTATTACACCAATAATTTTCATTTCACCAATAATTTTCATCGTATTGATAGTTATTTCAACTGCAAAATTACGACCGTCTTTACTAACCGCAATTTCTTCAATAGGAGTAAATATTTCTCGTTGAGACTCACCATTTACAAAGTTATGAATATAGTTATTATGTTGACTACGTACTGGTTCTGGCATGAATATGGATACATTACGACCAATAAGTTCTTTTGCTCGATAGCCAAACATTTCTTCAGTACTAGGATTAACATTTTCAATAATTCCATGAGTATTAACTGTAATAATAGCATCATGTACCGCACTAAGAATTGAATTTGCTCGATGACTTTCTTCTTCAGCATATTTATTTGCTGCTGATAGTTCTTCTGCTAATTCTAACACCTGTTCAGTTTGCTTTTCACTACCTTCATGTAATTTATCTATATGATGAAGATAAGCATCCATTTCTTTATTAGTTTCAGCAAGTTTTGTTTCTGCATTGATTCGTTTAGTTATATTATCATTAAATATTTCTAATGAACGTGCCATTTTGCCTAATTCGTTATCTCTAACTCGATCTTCAAGTTTAATTGTAAACTCTTGGTCTTGATTATCTATAATAATTAACATCTTAGAAACAATGCGTAGAATTGGAGCAATAATATGCCATTTCATTAACCAAAATGAAAAAATAGCAACTATTAATATAACAATTATCATAATAAAAGTACTTATTTCTAAAAATTGAATACCATTTTTTATGGCTAATGATAAGTTTTTATTATGAGTTGTTAATTGGGTTGCTATTTCTTTATCAAGCATTTCTAAGCCCCGTAATACTAAATCTTTATCATTAATCTGGATAACTTCATCAATTTTTTGAGGTTCTTTTTTATCAACAATAATCTCAGAAATTTTTTGGGTCATGGACTCAATATATTTTAGTGCTATTTCTTCAGCAGAATTGGGGTCGAGATTATGCTTACTATATTTGATAATAATTTCTTGAGTTAATTTTAATGATTTTTTTAATTTTATTTCTATTTCCCTTATTGAATCAGTATCATAATAGATTATATAATTTTTAAAATAACGAATTATACCTGCATAACCTATAGCTGCCCGTAAATCAGCAATAATATGTACTTTACTTTCAAAATCACCTAATTGAGGTATTTGTTCATGTAAGATTTTTAAACTATTTATTGCTATAGTATCATCTATTACCTGCTGAACAACGGTATCAATTTCACTAGGAGTTTTATTTTGTTTAATAAGTTGTGTAACCTGTTTTAAAACTATATCGTATCTTCCAAGTAAAGCTTTAATATCTTCTATTGCTGCATTTTCGGCAGTAGATAATTTTAGATGTTTATATTGATGGAGTACAGAGTGTACTGCACCGATAGAAGAATATATTTTATATATACTTGCAGGATTTTGATATAGAATATAATTTTTAAACTCATGAATTAGACCACCATAACCAATAGCCGTATGTAATGAATTTTCTAAATGAGCTTTTTCAGCTTGTTCGCTTTGAAATAGTTCCCATTTTGTATTGATAAATGAAATTTTACTATTCAAAATAAAATTACTACAAATTATAACTATTAAAACAATTATTATAAAGGAGAAAAATAAATTGCCAATAGTTGTTAATTTAAGATGTTTTAACATTAAGTTGTTCCTGAATTTACTAAAACCTTTAATTATAAATGGCTAATAGTGAATTAACCCCATAAAATTAGCAATTTTTTAAATATCAAAAGTATTATTTACCATCAATATTTTTTTTGATGTCAGCTACAATATATTCAATTTGCTTGCTTAATAGATGAACCTTTTCAGCATTTTCTAAAGTATCATGTTTATTAGAAGTTTGAATTATTGAGGTTAAAGTTAATAATTTAGCTTGTGCTAACATAACTTTGCTAATTTCTTGGGCAATTTTTAAGTAATTATTATTGGTTTGTATGAATGATGCTTCATCTCTAGTTTGTAAATTTGGTGGTTCAAATATTTTAGTATTTATTACTGATTCCTTTTGGGGCGTAACCGATTCAGTAAGTAAAATAGACTCAGTGGTTTTTTTTACCGTATTATGTACAACAATATATTGTATTATTATAATACAACCGATAAAAATTAAAATAACTATTGAAATATTAGAAATCAATTTCCAAATTTGCTGTTTCAGAAAGGCATTTTCTCGCCCAATAAATTTATCAACATCGTCCATATATACTCCAGTGCCAATTATCCAATTTAAAGGTTCATATAATCTAACATACGAAAGTTTTGGCACATCTTTTATATCCCCTTTTACTGTTGGCTTATCCCAAGTATATTCAACATAACCACTGCCCTTATTTTTACAAGTGTTAATAAATGATTTAACCACATTTCCCATTTTATCAAGAGACCCACCACCAGTTAAAACTATATTTTCAATAGAAGTCGAAATCGGATACATATAAAATTGTGGTAAATTTTCATCTAGGTTATTAATCCAAAAAAAACCAATTCCATTATTATATCTCATTCTTCTTAATTCTTCTTTACTTCTTTCCATACCGTCTAAAATTGCGTCATCAATATAAAAATCGGTTCCAATAATCCAATCCCATTCTCGAAACAGTTTTACATAAGATAATTTAGGTACGTCAATAGTTACACCTTTTTTAATAGTTTTTGGCCATAAATAGTCAACAAAACCTTCTCCAGGTCTTTTAATTACTTCAATAAAGGCTTTAAACAAATGTTGATCCTTTCCATTCGCATTATTATATTTAGGATCATCCATAACTTTACCATTTAGCGAAGGCTCAAGCGGGTGCATAATCATTTTAGGATAAGGTGAAGTAGTATTAGTAATCCAAATATAGCCTTTATTTTGATCGTACCTAATTTGTTCAATTTCTTCAATGGCTTCCTTTTGAGCTGTAGCAAAATCAATTTTACCTGCTTTAACTTTCATTGCTTTCAATTCTAATAGTTTGGTTATTACATCAATAATATTTTTTAAACGATAACCATAATGTTTTTCCAAATAATCTTTGTCCATGGAATTGTTATAATTAAGCTCTATAGTTGAATAAGCAACATCTACAAAATTTTTCAGATTAGCTTTAATTTTATAGATTTCATCTTGTTCATATCTAACTAACATCTCTTTGGTTCTTTGTTGAGCAACATAAGTAGTATAAATAACGATTAAAATCATTAAAATTGTTATATAAGAAATACCTTTCATTATAAAAGTGAGGAAAATTTAAAGTAATTTAAAAAAATGGTAGTCCTGAATAATGTAGTGATTTTTCAGATAAATTTGTTAAGTATAAAATATTTATAAACTGAAGTTACGCAAATAAAATAGAAACCAAGAAAATATAAGACTTTAGATTTTATATCTATCTGTATTGAATTTTCATAAGCCTTTATAATATTTGGTTTTCAATTTTTCATATCTGCGTAACTTCAGTTATAAAGTTTACCACTACTTTGTGCAGTACTACAAAAAAATAATTCTTTATAAGCAATCTTTAAAGACCAAGCCAGGGCATTGGAATATCAGTAATGGTTGTCAAACCATAGGATTCCCATGATTGCATACCGCCACGATACCATTTAAGCTTTGCGGCGGGATAATCTAATTCAAGTAAGGTGTTAATATTAGCGGTTGATTTATTGCACCAAGGACCATTGCAAAATAAAATTAAGGTTTTAGCGTGTTTAAAACAATATTCACCATCTAGTTTAACTTTAACTCCTAGTTGTTGTTCCAAAATTTTTCTAACAATAGCTGGCGTAGCATTTTTACCACTTAAAACATCCCAAGGAATACTTACACTACCTGGAATTGAGCCATTAATAACGCCTTTAACGGTACGGGCATCAATAACTAAGATTAAGTCATCACCAGCACTTTTTTGTTGCAAATAATTCAGTACTTCTAAAACTCCAATAGTTTCAACTTCTGGAGTTAACATCATTGGTTTAATACAATATGGAGGGCAAGGACGTGAAGTTTTAGCATACTGGGAATTAATGGTATTTTCTTGGTCCTGATTACGAATAATAGTTACTTGACGACCATTATGTATTACTGTTACTGATTCTATTTCAGCAGTAATATTTACTTGTGCTGTTAATCCAGTTGAGGGAAAGCTAAGTATAAATAGAAGTAATAGGGAGGATTTTTTCATGGTTTAAGTTCTCAATTTATTATTTAATAGGTCATTTAGGTCATTTTTTTTAAATTTAATTATAAATTGTGGTTTCTAAATATAAAATACTATAACAGTGATGATAAATGAACTTACCAAAATCATAGGCCAAAAAAGGAGTTTGGAGATTAATCCATCTCGATAATAACCAATACTAATTCTATATCGATATAGAAAAAAACTAATCGTAGTAAATAAAAGACTACAATAAATAACTAAATAAAAAAATTCAAGATAAAGTAATTCTGGAGTCATAATTGAGCCTCTTAGCCGAATATGAGCCAGTAAAATACCAAAAAACAAACCGATTAAGGAACGAATAAAGGTTGAAGTTTTACCTAACCACATAAGCAATGAAAATAATATACTGGATATAATTACAAGTGGTAACACATTAGTAATAAAAGGAGCTAAAAATTCTCGTTTCAAAAAAATGGTAAAAAATAAATGGGAAAAATCTTCATATCCAGCATAATTTTCAATACCTAAGTTGGTATTTTCATAATTACTTCGATAATTAAAAAAGCTTTTAAAAATAAGCCAACCAGGTAAAACTACTTCTTGCTTTATACCTGGGCGAACGGTTGGATTAGTAATTTTATAAGCTTCCAGGTCTGGTATTAAAATTACATTTTGATCAAAATCTTTATGTACAATCTTTAAGTTTAATTCTCTTCTATCCAAAGGATATTTGGCGTGATAAAACTGATGACGTATTACTGCATTAAAATTCCAGCCAATTATTTCAGTCCGCCCCTTTTTTAGCCGATATGATTCAATCATTTCACTTGATTGAGCTTCTGGAAAACTGAAACCACGAGATAATCCATCATGAATATTATCCGTGTATTTTTGCCAAATATAGCCAGTAAAAGTAACATCATTGACATCAATATCAGGAAATTTAATTGATTCAATAAAAATACCTGTAGGCACGTAGAAAAATTCTTCTTTATCGGCAGATTGGGACAGCAAAAATTTTTCTAAGCCAGTATTGTCAACAATCATAGTACTACCGACTTGTTCTTGAAAGGATGCTGTTTGAGCTAAATACCAAATAAAACCTATTCCAGCAATTAATAATAAACTAGATACAATAACAACTTTCCATAAACTACCGGTTCTTCCTTTATCAACTCGAAAAATTAGCATTACCAACAATACTAAAAAAATAATAACGGTAACACAAACCCAAATTAATTGCTGTCGTAGCGAATTAGTTTCTAAAATGTTTTTGAAAAAAACTACTCCAATTGACCAATGGGTAGATGGAATAAATTGGTAAAATATCCAAGCTGATTGTCCAGTAAGTTGGTCAATATAATTAATTACTCCATTTTCTCCATCAATTGCCTGTTCTGCAAAGCGTCTTAACGCATTATCATGATATGATTCAGCGAGATGGAATATAGTTTGACGATTTTTAGTATAGTCGTCAATAGGATGGGCAATAAAAACTCCAGCTTCCGATAAAATAAAACCATAACCACTTGGACCTAATTCAAGCGAAGTCATCAAAGTTTTAATATCGCTAGAAAGATAATCAATAAATACCATACCTGTTGTTATTTTACTATTTTTTGTTGAATCAAAATAGGTAATGGGTACAGTAAAAACTTGTAATAAATCTTTTTTTAATTGTTTTTTATCTTCTCGGCTTACGTAATAAGGGGTTAATAATCTTTTTTGGGGATGATTAACGTAAGGTACAAAAGCTACTCCAATACCAAATAAATTAGGAGTGGTAGCTAAAGTTTCATTTAATCGTTTTAACAGTTCTTGTCTTTGTAATTGTCCAGAACTAATATCATCTGCAATAGTGTGGGCAATAGATGATAATTCATCAAATATAGCATTAATTTGTTTGGTTACTTCTAAAGTTTCTTGTTGAGCATGGTCTTTAGCCACTTGCATTTTTTGATTTTTTTCATGGACATAATTAAAAATCAAAAGCATAACAATCAAGAAACTTAAAGTACAAAAAAATAATAGTATTTTAAAAACATGTTGAATCCACATAATATCTAATTGTTAATATATTTAGGAGTTACGCATTGATAAGAAAGAATAAATATGTTCTGTACAAAAAACAAATAGTTGTAAAAGAAAAATGGAGTCTATTATAGAAAATAATGTAACTACCTACTAACTAAATTTAACAAAAAAGTTTTAGGATTAAAATTTTTAGATATAGTTGATACACTTTGCAAACTCAACACCTCCTACGATTATAAATTATTTAATTAATATTGTAGGATGCTGCTGAGGAACGAA
>JAGLFE010000539.1 GCA_023144675.1 Thiomargarita sp.
TATCTGTTTTTTCCGATTGAATAGCCATCTTTGCTAATTGAATATCTGTTTTCGCCTGAGCAGTTGCTAATCCAGCAACTAATGCTTTCAATTCGTTATCAGTCATTTATTATCTCCATTTAATTAATATATTAATCTATTACCTTGTAAAAAACTATACTATTATATTTGTCCGACTGTAACACGTGGTATATTATTTAAATCATAATAAGTTTTAATTGCTTTATATTTATGTTGTAAAAATAATTTACAAACAGATTTTTCTTGATCATAACCATGTTCCAATAATAGCCAAGCTTTAGATTTTAAATGAAAATAACTTTCTGCAATAATTTCTTGAATAGCATTTAAACCATATTTACCAGCAATCAACGCTGATTTTGGTTCGTATTGAATATTTGCCTGATTTAAGTGCGAATCATTTATTGCAATATAAGGTGGATTAGAAACAACAATATCTACTTTTATAGTGTTTAAATTTTTCCACCAATGGCTGTGTATAAAATTCACTTGGGTTAATTTGAGAGATTTAGCATTTTTTTTTGCAATTTTTAACGCCGCTTTAGAAGAATCAGTGGCTAAAATATGACAATAAGGACGTTCCTTTGCAATAGCTAATGCAATTGCGCCACTTCCTGTACCTAAATCAATAATTTGTTTTTGGCTATTTGTGGTTAATCTAGTTAGGACTTGTTCAACTAATAACTCTGTTTCTGGACGAGGAATTAGTGTCGCTTTTGTAACTTGCAAGTTTAATGACCAAAATTCTTTATATCCTGTAATATAGGCTATAGGCTCATTTTTTATACGACGATTTAATAAAATTTTAAATTGAGAATATTGTTCTATGGATAATTGTTTATCTGACCAAGCATACAAATAACTGCGTGTTACTCCTAAAACATGACAAAGTAGAATTTCACTATCTAAACGTGGACTATCAGATTGTGTTAATAGCTGAATACTTTCTGTTAAAATTTTTTGAATATTGGACATTTTTAGCATTTTAGCAATTAATAAATTAATAAATTAATAAATTAATAAATTAATAAATTAATAAATTAATAAATTAATAAATTAATAAATTAATAAATTAATAAATTAATAAATAATAATGTTTTATAAAACAATATTAAAGTATTTTATTAACTTTTTTATTGAAATATATTACCTTAAATAGTATTATTATGGTGAGAATAAGTTATATTTAATTTTTATTAAATAGAAACATTTAATCTAAAAATATGAATTATTTTTAATAAATAATAAATTTTCTACATCTATATAATTAAATTAGGTTATACTGTATTGCATAAATTTTAGGTTTAGTTGACCAAACTATGACTAAGGTTTTAGATTTCAAAATATGTCAAATTGAAGTTACATTCCTGAATAAGTATCACTTAGATTAACATAAACTAGGTAGGAGTATTTATGGTGGGATTCTACTAGTTCTGTTATCAGACTTTTATTGTTGAAAAATGAGCCTTTTGCATAATTATTATTAAGCAATGGGTTTTTATTATATATTATTAATAATCAACGAGTTAAATTAGTTTTGTAAAAGTAGCAAAGTAGTATTCCTGCTTAATTTTAACTAAAGAAGAAGTATTTAGTTTGGACCATAAACTTGCGATTGCTTACTTAATAATGATTTGATGTTTAAAAAATTATTAGTAGCTTTCGTAAAGTTTTTATCTATCCGTAGTTAAAATTCTAATAAATTTAAAGGCGTAAATCTTGCTTATTAAAATATTTCAATAGAAAAATTGAATATATTTATAAAATATAATTTAAAGGAAAATAGTTAAATATATAATATATTTTTACATTAAATTTTTATCTATAAAAATACTTTCATCTGAAACTATTTTAGTTTTAACCAATAATTTTAGACTTTAAATGGAATGGTAGGCTAAAATTTGATCTGAAATTGTCTTTTTTTAAAACTCTTTAAAATGAAAAAGCATTATGCTTTATGATAAAGGAACTATTTTAATGAATACAATTAAATCAAATACACATATATCACCATTCATAAGCTTAATTAACCTTTTAGCTACCAGCTTATTGGCTTCTTTAGGTATATCCGCTGTTTTAATGGGGATCGTATTATTATTATCTTTAGTTAGCTAATATTTATGTAACTTTTCATAAAATTAATTATTATATTTAATTATGCAAAAAATTAAGTTAGCTAATATTTTATGTTCATATATGAAGTATAATTTTTAAATTTGTGATAAGTTACATATATAAGTGCCAAAAAAAAGAAAACCTAAAAAAACAATTCTATTTATTCTATTTATCTTTATTATTGTAATATGGCAATATACCCAAAGTGAAGTTTATTTTAGATATTGGCTAACTAATAATTTATTATATACTGCTTGGTTAAGAACACGAGCCAGTGGAAATCAAGTTAAACCATGGTTTGGTGCAGAAAGCCGACCATTAGCCCGATTATCAATTCCTCGTTTAGACATAAGTAAAGTTATTCTGACACAAGTATCAAATAGAAAAAACCTATCCATTTTTGCCATTAGTCATTCCAACAATAGTGTTTTGCCAGGAGAATTTGGTAATAGCATACTCAATATTTTTCACCAATATACTTTTAATAATTTTTTAAAAAACCTTAAAAAAGGTGATATTCTAACTTTAGAATCTTTGCATAATGGAAATTGGAATTATCAAGTTTCTGCAATAATAATCACTACACAAGAAGACCTTTATTGGCTTAAACCCATTTTAAAACGACGCTTAACTTTAATTAGTTGCAATCCTTGTCTTGACGTAGATAATAATTCCCGTTATGTTGTTATTGCAGAAGAAGCTGATTCAAATCCATAGAAAATATCGAACCAGTTAAATTTCTTCAATTATAAAAATACCTAAGACCATGAAAAAAGTTATTACGCCAATTTACCTTATATTACTATATAGTTGCGCAACAACAGTAGAATCACCTACAATATTAGATAATCCACCACCCCTAAAAAATCCATCAATTTGGCAAGAACTTCCTCCCCCATCCCCTCAAATTTCTCCAACAGTTTTGCCAAAACAGCCAGCTTTTGTTAAAATTATACCTAAAAATACTGAACGAGGGATTGTATATGTATTTTCAGAAGCATTTTTTAAAGCAGAAACTGCTAATTTATCCCCAAATGCACTTAAAAATCTTGATTTAATCGTTGCCAAATATTCCAATCGCCAAATATTAATTGAAGGGCATACGGATAATGTAGGAAATGCCTCGTATAATCTTGGTTTATCTCAACGGTGGGCAAATTCAGTTCGTTTTGCTTTTATTGAGCGTGGAATTAAATCTAACTATATTGTAGCCAAAGGTTTTGGCATTAATCGCCCAATTGCAAATAACTATACTGAACCAGGTCGCCAACAAAATCGGCGGATTGAAATAATTATTCCTTAATCTTTTCCCCAAATAGGATAAAATATGTCAAATACTTTAAACTTGGCAATGGATTTAGTTAGCCGTGCTTCCATTACGCCAAATGA
>JAGLFE010000054.1 GCA_023144675.1 Thiomargarita sp.
CAGCATCCTACATTTTATATGTATTTTTTAACTTGGTAGATAGTTACAAAATTTAACGATTAATAGTAACACAAATCATGGCAACACTTTTTTAAACGGTTTAACCATTACTTTAGAATAAACTCCAGTTTCTTTGTAAGGGTCAGCATCCGCCCATTTCTGTGCTTCTTCAAGTGATGGAAACTCGGCAATTACTAAACTGCCAGTAAAACCAGCAATTCCAGGTTCTAAAGAATCAATTGCTGGATGAGGTCCCGCTAAAATTAACCGTCCTTTATTTTTCAATTGTTCAAGTCGGGCTAAATGTGATGGACGTGCTTTGCTTCTAATTTCTAAACTATTCGCTACATCTTCACTTAAAATTGCATATAACATAATTTTTTATCCCATTTAATCTCAATTTAATGCGACTTTTGCTTTGGCTAAAACAACATCATAATGATTTTCCAAATCAGAATTCACCCCTCGAAGTTCATTAATAACTTGTTCAGTCCAAACAATATATTCTTGGCAACGTTTCATTGACCAATCATGGGGTGGTGAATGAATAATATCATGCACATTACAAATCTTATCAGCTAATTTTAGTTGTTTAGCGAGTATTGATTTATGGGCAGCAGTTTCAATTTGCAGTTTTTTACGTTGTTGTTTGGACAAATTTTTATCATCAGTAACTTCTTGAACTATGGATAAAATGTGTTTACCACATAATTCTTCAATTTCTGCTGGCATTGTTTCGGTATCTTCCAAAACATCATGTAATAAAGCGGCTATAATTAAATCCATATCACGCACCTTACCAATTTTCCATAGCATTTCTGCCACTTCTATTGGGTGATTAATATAAGGCGTTATGCGATTTTTACGTCTTTGATTACGGTGTTTATATGCTGAAAATTTCAAAGCGGTTAAAAATAAACTAATATCATTCATAATAAAATTAGAACTTACATTTATAAATTAGGAAAAATTTGTTTCGTATAATATCAAGTTTTAATTTTTTAACGTAATTATTCACCACAGCAAATATTTAATAGGTCAATCATTCCTAATAATTAAAACTTCATATTCATAATTTGTTCAAATTTCCATGGGCATTTTATTGGAAAATTCGACTCAGCCAAACCAATTTCATCAGCTACATCACCTTTAGCTATAGAATAGGCATCAGTTATGATTTCTTTTAAATCATCTTTTAAACTTGGACATTGCTGTAGTCGTTTTAAAATCCGCCGCCGTTGTTGCTTAATGGATAAAATCCAACTAGGCGACTGCAAATCAGCTTGATACTTACATTTCAATAAATGTCTCAATAAAACAATAAAATGAGATTCCAAAACCCGTACTTCTGCATTAGCCATACCTTCTAACTCCTTAATTAATCTCTCCAAATCAAGCTTACCAAATTTTTTCGAGCGTAACCAGCCAATTTGCTGTTGTATCCAAGCATAGAAATCTTGATAATTAACCATTAGCTTCATAATAATACCTAATTTTTCACTCGCACCAATCGAAAACCAAAACCATAAAACTGAGTAGTGGCATCAATCCAATTACGACTAGCTACTCGGGAATTTTCTATATTATTATACCAAGCTCCGCCACGAATCACGAGTTTGTCTCCATCAAAGTTAATAGCACACTGTTGCTCTTGACCAGTGTATTGAGAATGATAAATTGAGCAAGTCCATTCCCAAACATTGCCCACCGTATCATATAAACCAAACTGATTTGGTAACAAAGAACCAACTGGAGCAGTTTTTTTATTATCCCACTGACTACCACAATTTTTACAAACTGCTTGATTTTCTCCAGCCCTATTACCCCACCAGTAATCGGTTTTTGTATCAGCTCGGGCTGTATATTCCCATTCGGATTCAGTCGGCAAGCGATAATGATAGCCAGTTTGCTCGCTTAACCAGTCGGCATAATCCATTGCATCTACAACTGAAACGTTGATAACTGGTCTATTATTCCTGCCCCAGGAATTATCATCGGGTTTATTTCTCCCCGTAGCTTCTGCAAAATAGTCATATTGTTCAAAGGTTATTTCATAACGACCAATAGTAAAATGATTTATAGCTATAGAATGTATAGGTAATTCATCTGAATAACCGTTAGCTTGAATATCTCCCATTTGAAATTCACCAGATGGTATAACTACCATTTCAGGTCCCAAACTTCCATCCTTTAAAGCATCACGAATAATATTACCTGGAATTTTAACACCCGCTTGGGTTATTTTTGCTTCTAATTCAATCAATTGTATCTCTTTAAAGGATATTTTTTGATTTAATTTAGCTATTAATTGTTCTTGAATATCTTTAGAATTGGAAATAGCGTTAAGTTGTTTGGCTGAGTTTGCTAAAACAATGTCCAAAGCAGATTCTTCCGCTTCTAATCTGGCTAAATGTAGCTTTTTAAGGCTAATTTCTGCAGTTAAATTCTCTTTTTCAATACTAAGTTGTTGTTGCCATTGTGAAATAAAATGTTGCCCATATAAAAAATAACCGAGATGAAATAAAGTAATTAATAAAAATATACTAATGCTCCAAATATTAACCGTATTTTTATTTATTGTAGTGGATAAATTAGACTTATTAGAATGAAAGGAATGGTATGATTTAGGTAACATCATATCAGCCCAATCTTTTACCGTTTGAGGGCGGTCTTTTTCTGAAATTTGTAATGCCCAATCAATGCCTTGCAATAAACGTTTAGAATAGTTCTTACGTCCAATTTGGATAATTGGCTTTAAAGGGTCTTTTTCATTGTTTAATTTAACTACATTAATGCGAGTAGGGGATTCTACTGGTTTATGTCCGCTAATGGCACGATATAAAACCGCTCCAACTGCATAAATATCCGTCCATGCTCCTAAATCGCCTTTAGTTTGATACTGTTCAAACGGCGTATATCCTGGCGTTACTAATGCAGTAATACTACGGCTACGATTACCTAAAGCGTAACGAGCTGCTCCAAAATCTAATAATACTGGAGTATTATCTTTATCACGTAAATAAATATTTCCTGGCTTAATATCCCGATGAAGAAAACCATTTTCATGTACAGCTTGTAAACCAGCTAATAATAGAGGTAAAATAGCTATGATTTCATCTTCAGTTAATATCGCTCCACTTTTTAAGGCGTTGGATAAACTTTGCCCCTGCTCATATTCCATCACAATATAAGCGGTATTATGAGCTTCAAAATAACGCAATACTCTTACAATATTTGGATGTTGAAACGTAGCTAAGGCTTGCCCTTCTTTTAAGAACCGTTCTAGTCCCCACAAAAAGTTTTGTTTATATTTTTGAAATTTAGCTTGTACGTGATGTTTTTCCTCTCTAACGGCTAAATCAGTAGGAAAATATTCTTTGATTGCAACTCGGTAATTAAGTTTCGTATCTTGCGCAAGATAAGTAATACCAAATCCGCCATGTCCAAGAACTGCTTGAATACGGTATTCTTTTAATTGGTAACCAATAGGTAAAACGCTACGACTTTTTGTAAGAATCATAGATTTAATTATCTAAAAAAAAAAATTATCTTGCTTAATTTGAATAATGGTATAAATTAAATATTTATCTAAAATTAATTAAAATCTTAATAAAAATTATTATTATTAAGCAAAAAATTGTTTAGTAAATTATCTATTATCTTAATAGATAGTATAAATTAATGATATTAAAAGAATTATTTAACTGAAGTTACGCAGATA
>JAGLFE010000540.1 GCA_023144675.1 Thiomargarita sp.
ATTGTAATATAAGAATGTTACTATAACTACATAGAACTAGTTAAAATAACTGTCAATTTTTCTACATAATTATCTATTTCCGCTTCTGTACGCATTTCAGTAACACAAATCAATAAACTATGTCCTAATTCTGGGTAAAAAGTAGTTAAATCATATCCACCTAAAATATTATGCTTCAATAATTGTTGCAATATATCAGCAACTGGCTGGGTTAAATTTAATACCACTTCATGAAAAAATGGTGAGCTAAAAACTAATTTTATTCCCGAAATTGCGGTTAATTTTTTAACTAAATAATTAGTTTTCGCATGGCAATCCATAGCGGTTTGTTCCAATCCATAAGCTCCCATCAAAGCAATATGAATTGTGGTGGCAGTAACCATTAACCCCTGATTAGTGCAAATGTTGGAAGTAGCTTTAGAACGGCGAATATGTTGTTCTCGTGCTTGCAAAGTGAGCGTATAACCAGTTTTTCCTTCTAAATCGACTGTTCGCCCAACAATTCGCCCTGGAATCTGTCGAATATAAGCTTTTTTACAACAAATAAAACCAAAATATGGTCCACCAGCCGACAAAGGAATTCCCAAAGATTGCCCTTCCCCGCAAACAATATCTGCACCTTGATTTCCCCAGTCACCAGGTGGTGATAAAATAGCTAAAGACAATGGATTAACCACCGCAATCACAAATATATCTCTTTCATGCGCCCAATTAGTTAAGGTATCTACTTCCTCTAAGTTTCCAAAAAAATTTGGTTGTGGTATCACTAAAGCAGCACTTTCCACTGTAGAAACGGCAGTTAAATCGACAATAGTTCCCAACTTAGAATCATAAGGAATTTCAATTAATTTAATGCCTTGATTTTTAGTAATAGTTTTAACTACTTGGCGATAAATAGGATGAACGGTGGTCGGCATTAAAATATTTTTAGTCTTGGCTTTTTTCAAACGTATTGCCATTAATATCGCTTCAGCCAAAGCAGATGCTCCATCATATAAAGAGGCGTTGGATACTTCCATCCCCGTTAAATTAGCCATCATTGTTTGGAATTCATACACCAATTGCAATGTTCCTTGACTGGCTTCAGCTTGGTAGGGCGTATAAGCAGAATAAAACTCACCACGAGTTGCAATTTCCCAAACCGCCGCAGGAATATGATGTTCATAAGCACCTGCTCCGATAAAGCAAATATTTCCAGCATCTTTAGCCATTCGTTGTTGCATTAATTTCCCAATTTCTATTTCACTTAAAGCAACAGGTATTTTTTCCAATGGTTCACAACGTAAAGAGGCTGGAATTTCATCAAATAAATCATCAAGATGCGCAACACCAATAGTAGTTAGCATTGCTTCAATATCAGTTTTAGTATGGGGAATATAAGGCATGATTTAAGGAATTTTAGTAGTTAATTTATGGTTTTCATTTGGGATGGTTAAAACCCCCGCCTTTAGGCGTAAGTTTTAGCAGATATGTTCCGCGATTGAAAAAAGTATATTGGGGAAGACATTTTTGGGCAAGAAGCTATTTTGTTAGTGGTAATGTAACGGATGAAATTATCAAACATTATATCGGAACACAATCTCACGATAATGATAATTTTAAAACTAATTAAAACCTTTAGTAAGCGTTAGATTATAATTTTAAAAGGCTTTAGCCTTAATCGCCTGCTTTAACGGTTTTTTGAAGCCACCTACTTTAGTAAGTGGTCGTTCACTCTGTTTTTCTAAATAATTTACGATATAAATTAACCATAAATAAATAAATATCCAACTAATTAATAATATCCATTGCGCATATACAGGTAAAAAATAACTTATGATGGCGGAAATGCTACACATTGCCATTAAAATATATTCCCATAAAACTGTGCGTTTATGTCCCCAGCCTATTTGTACTAATCGTTGATAATAGTGCGATTTATGGGCTTGCCAAAATTTTTCATTGCGTAATATACGTTGTAATAAAGTTAGGGTTGAATCAATTATAAAAGGCGAAAATATTAGTAAAGCTATCCAAAAGGGAAAAATGTCTTCGTGATGCGCCCATAGGCTAAAAATTGCAGCAAAAAAACCTAGACTCGAAGAACCTAAATCTCCCATAAAAATTTTAGCAGGCGGAAAATTAAACACTAAAAATCCAGCAACTGCTCCAATAATGACTAAATTGAAAATCATAAATGTGCTATGACCAGTTATTAAACCCAATATTGCATAAGAACCAAAACCAAATATTGCCATTCCGCCCGCAAATCCATCCATGCCATCCATAAAATTGTATAAATTAATCATCCAAACAATGAATAATATAGAAATACTTATATTTAAGAAAGATGGTAATATCCATATTGTATCGGGCAAGGACAAATAAGTTAGCCAAAAATCAGTTTGCGATAAAAATAGATAGCTCGCAGTTAAGTGAACTAATAAACGGCATGAAGCGGAAATAGGTTTACAATCATCTATAAATGAAACGATTGCAATCATTAAAAAGCTGATACCTATCCAATCCAAATAACTTAAAACTAAATAATATTGATTTATTAAAATAGTGGTTAAAAATAAACCAGTTAAAATAGCTAAACCGCCCATTAAAGGAATTGGGGCAGTATGTAGGGAACGAGCGTTGGGTTTATCAATAATCAGTAAAATATTATTGGGTTGGATAAAATAATAGGCTAAAAAAGTGGATATAAAAAAAGCCAAAATGATAAATAATAATGGAAAAAGCATAATATTCATTAAAATGGTTTAACTACTACTAAAATAGTAATTATTACTAATAGAACGGCTGGTAATTCATTAAACCAACGGTAAAAAACATGGCTGTGTCGATTACGATTATTTTTAAAATCTTTTAAGTATTTACCGCAATAAAAATGATAAATAATCAAAAGTGCGACTAATCCTATTTTAAGATGTAACCAACCAGCACCTTTAAATATAATAAAGACTTCCCACCAATATTCAATCCAAAGCCATACGCCTAAACCCACAGCTAGAATAATACTTGGCATCATAATTCCATAATACAATTTGCTTTCCATTACTTTAAATTGTTCTTGAATTGTTATATCGGTATTCATAGCATGATATACAAATAAGCGCGGTAAATAAAATAAACCTGCAAACCAGG
>JAGLFE010000541.1 GCA_023144675.1 Thiomargarita sp.
GCTTCAAAAATAACTTGCTGTTTATCTTTAGGAATGCCAATACCAGTATCAATTACTTTGAAAACTATAGCTTCTTTGGCTGACAGTTGGATGTCATACTGCGATAATTCTTGTTCTGTTGGATGATTTATAGTAACAGTTATTTTGCCTTTTTTGGTAAATTTCATAGCATTAGATAGCAGATTGGTAATAATTTGTTGCAATCGCTGTTCATCAGTTTTTAAAATATCGGGTATATCATCTGCTATAATGGTATTAAAAGCAATTTTCTTATTCTCCGCAATCGGGCTAAATTTCATTTCCACCGATTTCATTAAATCCTTTAATGTAAATTCCATAATTTGTACTTCAATTTTACCCGCTTCTACTTTTGACAGGTCTAAAATTTCATTAATCAAGGTTAATAAATCCACACCAGCACTATGAATGGTTTGTGCATATTGGACTTGTTTTTCATCCAAACTATCGTTTTTATTTTCCTTCAACAATTCGGCTAAAATCAAAATGCTATTTAGCGGAGTGCGTAATTCATGCGACATATTGGCTAAAAATTCAGATTTATATTTGCTGGCTAAATTTAGTTCCTGCATTTTGGTTTCTATTAAAGCTTTTGATTTTTCTATTTCAGCTTTATTTTGTTCCAAGGAAGAATTTTTCTCTTCAATGGTTAATTTTTGTTGTTCCAAATCTTTAGTTTTTTCTTCTAACTCATCATTAGTTTGCCGTAATTCTTCTTGCTGAGTTTGTAATTCTTCCGATTGACTTTGTAATTCTTCTGATTGGCTTTGTAATTCTTCATTGGATTGTAGTAATTCAGATTGTTTAGATTGCAATTTCGTTTGTTGTGCTTTTAATTCTTTGGCTTGGGTTTGACTTTGTTCTAACAAAATTTTCATTTTAGTACGTGATTCAGCCGTATTAACTGCAATTCCAATATGAGGCATTATTTGTTCTAAAAAATTTTGCTGCAACTCAGTAATTTCTCCCGAAAATCCAATCTCAATAATGCCTTTTAATTGCTCTTCATAAAAAAATGGAATTAGTAATAAATTACGTGGTTGGGCATTGGCTAAACCAGAACGAATAATTGGTGGACATTCATCGGCACGTTGGGCAATGACAATAGTTTTTTGTTTAGCCGCCGCATGTCCAACTAAGCCTGTTCCAAGTGGAAATTGTGTTGGACGTTGACCATCATTAACATAAGCATAACTAGCAATCATTTGCAATGAAGTTTGTTTCTCTTCCAAAGTTTTCAATATATAAAGTAGCCCCACTTGTGCTTCAACATAGGTGGTTAAAAAGGAAATAACATTATCTGTCAAAATAGTAATATCTTGTTCGCCACGTATTTGTTCATTTAACCGACTTTGCCCAGTTTTTAACCAGTTTTGTATTTTTTGTTCAGTATTAATGTTTTTTAAATTTTGCACCATCATTTGAACAGCGGCGTAAATCCCAGTGGTATTTTTAGAATTATCAAATTGGTAATCCAAGTTACCATCTGCAACCTGTTGAGTAATATAAGCAATTTCAGCAGGTTCGCCACCGACTTGTTTAATAATTTCACGACTTAAATAATAAGTTGCAACCAATGCGAATATAAAGCCTAATATGGTGGCGGCACTTAACATAAATATGGCAGTTAAAGCGGTTTTTTCCATTAATTCTATATCTTTAGCGATTCTAAGATGCAATATTCCTTCAACTTCGTCAGCTTCTATGATAAATTTTTTAAAAATAGCATCAAATTGGTCATCCAATGTTTGGTCAACTAATTCTTTTTTACCAAACTGATTATCGAAACGCACAACTGCAATTCTTTTAAATTCAATTAATCGCTTTTTCACTGAAAACAATTTGGTTCTAATAATTTCATCTTCAAGTTTATGGAAATGCCCTTCGGTATTTTGACCACCTTCTAACATGGCATCCACATACCACAAACTTTCATCTAATAATTCCCAAACTAAGATTAGATTATCTTTTGTTTCTGCCCCAGTAATAATTTCCTCAAACCATAAATGAGCTGTAGTTGCAGATAATTTAATTTCCATGGCAGCATCGGCTAAAGGTGCATTTTTTACACTAGCAGTTTTACTTTTGTCCCATAAATGATTAATTTCAATCACACCCAAAATACCAGCAATTAAAATAATTGATGAGATGGAAAGAAAGCCAACTAATAATTTTGTTGTTATTTTCATAAAATATATTTTCCAATTAATTAAGTTTTTTAATAAAAAATGCGAATTAAGAGTCAAGAGCTAATAAAAACATGAACTATCAAACCTTCATAAGAACGAACTTTAGAAGCGATTTGAATATTAGTTTTTCCAATTAAAAAGAGATTCGATAGGTTATTATATACGATTAACCGAACTGGAAAATAATTGTTCATGTGAATAAAGAGTCAAAATAAATACAA
>JAGLFE010000542.1 GCA_023144675.1 Thiomargarita sp.
GCAAAGCGCATCAATTATTTCAATTACAGATTTGATTTTAAATAAACTTCTTAGTAAATACTTACAATAATATCACAAATAACTAATCCGCTTTCAAATTATTTTGGAGAAATGTAATTACACATAAGTGGTTAAATCAATAACCCTTGAAATTTCTTCCAAACTGGTTGCACCTTCTAATACTTGTCTTGTACCTTCTTGTGATAAAGTACGAAATCCCATCTCTTTACCATGTCGTTTAATATCATAAGTAGTTGCCCTGTGAGCAATTAAATCCTGCAATGATTCATTAATACGACAAATTTCCATCAATGCTATCCGTCCTTTATAACCTCTATTTTCACATTGTTCACATTGTCCTGAATGATATAAAACTACATTTTGCTCCGAAGTTAAATGCAATAATTTACGGTGCATACTATTAGGATTATAGGATTGTTTACAATTATGACAAATTTTACGTACTAAACGTTGTCCAATAATACCAATAGTATTTTCTGCAATAATATCAGGCAAAACACCAATATCTAATAAACGTGGAATAGAACCAATAGCAGAATTAGTATGTAAAGTTGAATAAACTTGATGCCCTGTCATTGCTGCTCGAAAAGCCATCTCAGCCGTATCGTGATCACGAATTTCACCAATTAGAATAATATCAGGGTCCTGCCGCATCATGGAACGAATACCAGTTGAAAAATCTAATTTTACCGATTCATTGACAGCAGTTTGTCTAACCTGTCCTAATACATATTCTACTGGGTCTTCCAAAGTCATAATATTAACTTCTTCAGTATTTAAATGTTGTAGAATAGAATATAAAGTAGTCGTTTTCCCACTACCAGTAGGTCCAGTAATTAAAATGACTCCTTCTGGACGTGCAATCATTAATTTTAAATTAGTTAAACTTTCTTCTAATAAACCGATATTTTCTAAATTGGTAATTCCCTTTTCACTATCCAAAATACGTAAAACAATATTTTCACCATATACAGTAGGATGAACTGAAACCCGAAAATCAATATATCTCCCAGCCAAAGTCATGGAAGCCCGTCCATCCTGCGCAATTCGAGTTTCGGCAATATTTAAACCAGCAATAATTTTTAAACGCACACTCATAGCCGACCAATAGTTTTTATGTAAACTACGAATTTGTTGCAATACGCCGTCAATACGATAGCGAATTCTTAAAAAACTCTTTTCTGGTTCAAAGTGAATATCAGATGCTCCATGCTTAACTGCATCAGATAATAAAGAATCAATTAATCGTACAAAAGGTTGGCTATATTCATCGTCAGTAGATAAACTTCGGTAATCAATTTCCCCCGTTTCTATTTCATGCAAAATGCCATCAATAGACAATTCAAAACCGTACCAATTATCAATAGCACTAAGTATATCAGTTTCACTAGCCAATGCCGTTTCAATTTGAATGCCACCACCCAAACTATTGGTTAATTGGTCAATAGCCAAAATGTTGAATACATCCGCCATTGCCACTGATAAAATTTGATTTTTTTTATTGAAACTAATGGGAAGGACTTTGTACTTTTCAGCTAAACTTCTAGGTACTAATTGAATTGCTTCATTATCAACCACTAATTTTGTCAAATCAATAGCAGTTAATCCTAAAGATTGGCTTTTTAAATCACGAACAACTGCTTCTGATACAAAACCTAAATTAATCAGGATTTTATCTAGCGGTTTAGCATTTTTTTTCTGTTCAATAACAGCAATGTTAAGTTGATCAGCTGTAATAATATGCTTTTCTAATAAAATATCACCGAGACTACGAGTATTGTCCAATTGATTATAAGCTCCTATATTTAACAATATGTAATACTTTAATAGTGCTATCAAATTTTATTCCAACTATGTAATTTAATTATGTCTTATTTATCAATAAGAAAATTATTATCAAAGTGGAGGCTAGTATTGAGGAACGAAAACCAAGAAATTTTTTAATGGTATTTTATTTTTTTAATAGTTTTCAAAATTTAGATTTAATTGAAATAATTTTTGATTTTTTTTAGGAGTTCAATTTATCAGGGAAAAGAAATAATATTGGATCATCTTCATCAATATTTGCTATAAATATAGAATGTCAATTAAAAGTTAAAAATGTAAGATATTGAATTTGTTGCAAATTAATAAATTATTTTTGGGTAATTTTAACTTATTGATTTGACTAAACTTATTTTAACCTTTAATTCTCATATATAAAATTGCTGTATAATGCTTTGATTATACATCTAATGTGCTAATATGTTATTTTTTTATATTTTATAAAATGGTTTTTTAACCATATAAAATCACTTATAACATAAATACTTAATATGTGGCATAAATTTTTTCCGTTTTTAATTTGGTGGCCCCTAGTTGGGCGTAACAGTATTAAGGCCGATTTATTGGCTGGTTTAACTGGAGCCGTGATTGTTCTTCCCCAAGGCGTGGCTTTTGCCATGATTGCTGGATTACCGCCAGAGTACGGACTTTATACGGCAATGGTAACACCTATTATAGCCGCCCTATTTGGTTCATCACTGCATCTAATTTCTGGACCAACAACGGCTATTTCTATTGTCGTATTTTCGGCTATTAGTCATCACGCTGAACCTGGAACCGCTGAATTTCTCAATCTCGCTTTAACGCTCACCTTTTTAGCAGGTGTTTATCAACTAGCCTTTGGTTTAGCGCGTCTAGGCACTTTAGTCAATTTTGTTTCTCACTCAGTTGTTGTCGCTTTTACTGCTGGAGCTGCTATTCTAATTATGACTAGCCAATTGAAACATATACTAGGAGTGTATATTCCTAAAGGAGAATCTTTTTTACATACTTGGGTAGATGTGTTTAATTCTATAGGACTGATTAATTATTATATTTTAACAGTGGCATTATCCACGCTGATAGCCGCTCTATTATTCAAACATTTTTGGCCACGCTTACCTTATATGTTACTAGCAATGATTTTTGGAAGTTTAGTTAGCCTAATTCTCGGTGCGGAAGCGAATGGTATCCATTTAGTCGGAGAAATGCCTGCCCATTTACCACCTTTATCAATGCCAGATTTTTCCATTGCAACAATACGTCAATTAGCTCCAGAGGCTTTTGCAGTAGCACTATTGGGTTTAATTGAAGCTGTTTCCATCGCTCGCTCAGTAGCCACTAAATCTAATCAACATATTAATAGCAATCAAGAATTTATTGGACAAGGTTTATCCAATATGGTTGGTAGCTTCTTTTCCAGTTATGCTGGTTCTGGCTCATTTACACGTTCAGGCATTAATTATCAAACTGGGGCTAAAACACCGTTATCAGCCATTTTTGCCGCAATTTTTCTAGCTCTTACAGTATTATTCATTGCGCCATTAACCGCTTACTTACCAATTGCTGCCATGGGTGGCATTATCTTGTTAGTGGGTTATAACTTAATTGATTTTCATCATATTAAGAGTATTATCAATGCTAGTCGCTCAGAAACCAGTATTTTAATCGTAACTTTTTTAGCAACTTTATTATTAGAATTAGAATTTGCTATTTATGCAGGCATTCTATTATCCCTCATATTTTATTTAAATAGAACCGCAAGTCCTAAAATTATTACCTTAGCCCCTGACCCAGAAGAAAAACGGCGGCATTTTACTAATCTTGAGCGTCAAAAATTACCAGAATGCCCTCAATTAAAAGTGATTCGTATTGATGGCTCCTTATTTTTTGGTGCTGTGAGTTATACTTCAACCAAATTACATCAAATGAAGGCAACAGACCCAACATTAACCCATCTATTAATTATAACCAAGGCTATAAATTTTATTGATGTTGCTGGTGCAGAAATGTTAGTTCAAGAAGCTAAATATTGGAAAGAGCAAGGTGGTGGCTTGTATTTGTGCGGACTCAAAATGGAAACCGATAAATTTCTGCGAAGTGGTGGTTATTTGGATGAAATTGGTGAACATAACCTCTTTACCGCCAAAAAAGAAGCGATAGCGGAGATTTACAAACGTTTGGATTATCAATTCTGCCAAACTTGTGAACGGCGTATTTTTCGAGAATGTAAGCAATTTTCTTCTGATGAAACGAATTGATGACTAACTGAAGTTACGCCAAAGAAAAAATAATTAGGAACACTATCATATTTTGCTAGTCCTAAATAAAGTAGTGATTGGGTTAAAATGTAGGTCGAGTGCAACATAACCCGACTTAAAATATTGAATAATGTTGGATTACGCTTGGCTAACCCGACCTACATAATTATTTACTACCTCTTTGTTTAGGACTACCGGTTCTTTCAACCAACATCATGTCATTTCTATCGCTAGTTGGAACATACTAAATTCTAATGTTCATCTACTTCAACGCTTCGTGGTTAGGTTTTGATGCCAGATGTAACTATGGCATTGTTAATATGTAAAACTGTCCGAACTATTGTTTTTATAAACCTTGAAGTATATAGGTTGGTTTAGTAAAACGTAACCCAATATTTCAAATCATTTTAAACTAGGAAAAATTTTAATTTGGAGATAATTTTTATGCTACGTTATATTTTTTTATATTTTATATTATTTTTGCCTAATGTAGGCATTGCAATTGATTTATTTGCAGTTGATAATAAATTTTTACATTCTGATAGATTTACCAAAGGCATTACCGTTAATGTGCCAGTTTCTCGCTATTATCCTGCTAATAAAAATTCTGCTTTATATAAAGTTTTGAAACAAGCCCAAAATTTAACTACTAATATAAGTTACATGAATCGTGATGGAATACCCTATAAAAGTCATAATTGGAATCAAGGCAGTGAT
>JAGLFE010000543.1 GCA_023144675.1 Thiomargarita sp.
CACTTTTTATAATTAATCATTAGTAAAATACGTTTCATTTAAGTTTTAATCAAAAATAATATTTAAAGTTATTTTAACTCCTAAGCTTTTAAATTAGGAGCTTAATCTTTAATCTACATTGTTAATTAATTTATCAATCGTCATCATTTGTTTAACTTCCTCGGTTAAACTAGGAATATCCTCGACTAACTTAGGCTCAGGAGCAGGATTCATATATTTCTTAGTTTCTTCAGAAGTTAAAATTTGATAAGGCGTTATATCATTTGGCAATATATTTACCCCTAAAGTATGAAAAACCTGTGCAAGAGCAGCTCTCATTTCAGCATAAGACATTTCCCAAGTCATTTGCGACATCAAAGTTTCAGTTTGGGCAAAAATTACATCTAACTGACTTCGGGTTTTAGCTTGTTGCCCCTTTTCAGTCAAATTTTTTAATTTCTTATTTACATCAAATAATTCTTGGGCTAATTTAAAATCTTCTATCGTCATAAAAAACCGTTCATAAGAAACCCAAAGTTGGGTTAAAATAGCCATGGTTAATGCCATGCGCCGATGTTGAGATAATATCACATGAGATTCCGCTTCCAATTTTTCTGGACCACCCATAAATACATTTAACAAATTCCAAGTAACTCGTAAACCAGCCCCAAACCAATTTTTATTATATAAAAACTCATTACTATTTACCTGACCACCAATTGAAATTTCAATACCTGGAAACATACGTAAAAAGGCTTTCTTAACTTCCAATTGATTGATTCGATGTGTATAATCCTCTTCTCTAAGTTCAGGCTGATTTTTTAAAGCAATTTTTTCTAGTTCTTCCAATGAATAGTTTAAGGAAGGTATTTCATAACTAGATTCTATTACCGCAATTTCATACTTTGTTCCAGGATGCAGATTAATCAGGGCGGCTAATTGTACTTTAGCCAATAATAACTCTTCTTGCAATTTCAATAATTGGCGTATGGTTTCCAATAAACGTTTTTGGTAATTAAGTGCAATTTCAGGATTTTGTAATCTTTGACTAATTAATAATTGGGATTTTTCTCGTGCTTGTTTTGCTTCTTGTAATAATTTTTTAACTGGTTCTAATAAACGTTGTGAAGCGGAAGCTCGCCAAAAAGCATCATGCACATCCCGCATAATATTTTGAGTTACTCTCCGCAAACGTTCCTTTGCAATCATTACTTCATTGGCTTTTTGTTTTGCCGTTACATGAGAAACTCCAAAGTCTAAAACATTCCAAATTAAATTTAATCCAGCGGTTTGGTATTGTTTTTC
>JAGLFE010000544.1 GCA_023144675.1 Thiomargarita sp.
ATTAGTTTTCATTCTTTAGAAGACCGTATAGTTAAACACTTTATACGCAAACAAGCACGAGGTGATGATTTTCCTCCCAACTTACCAGTTAGGCAAGATCAACTCAACCCTAAGTTAAAAATAATAAGCAAACCCATTATGCCCAACACAACTGAAATTGAACAAAATCCCCGTTCACGTAGTGCTGTTATGAGAGTTGCGGCGTTATTAAAATGAAATGGTCAATTATTTTTAATAAATCAAATTTATTGTTACGTAATAGTTTACGTTTTATTTTAGTCATTTTAATTATAAGTATATTTGTATCAGCCATCCAATTAATATTATTCAGACATTATAATCGTATATTTTTAGGTGAATTGCAAAGTTTGTTACAGCAACAAGATGAATTAAACATCACTTATGGACAATTGCAATTGGAATATAGTACACTTACACAAGCTAGTCGCCTAAAAAAAATTGCCCGTAATAAATTGGATATGATTATCCCGCATTCAGAAGATATTATTATCATTAAGCCGTAAGTTATGCCAATTCAGCCTAAAAAGAAAAATTCCCGTCGTCGCCGCTATAAAAAATACAATTCAGCAATTAGAAGACGCTGGATATTAGTTATTTTCCTTATTGTCATAATTATTTTATTTTGGCGCGCCATTGACCTGCAAATTAATAGTAGCCATTTTCTGCAATCTCAAGGTCAAAAAAGACATATTGGCATCGAAAAAATTATTGTTCATCGTGGTATGTTGATGGATCGAAACGGAGAACCTTTGGCTATCAGCACTCCAATTCAATCAGTTTGGGTTAATCCAAAACAATTTGTGGAAAATAAATCGCAGTGGGGGAAATTAGCGGGGTTATTGGATATAGAATTAGTGGCTTTAGAAAAATTATTAATCAATCGAATGCAAAGGGAATTTGTTTATGTAAAACGCCATATTTCTCCTTTTATAGCCGCTGAAGTAAAAGAATTAAAATTGTCGGGAGTATTTTTGCAACGTGAATATCGGCGTTATTATCCGACTAAAGAAATGTCAGCGCATTTGCTTGGTTTTACTAATATTGATGATCAAGGACAAGAAGGTTTAGAATTGGGACTGAATAATTTTTTAACTGGTATTTCAGGCGTGAGACAGGTTATAAAAAATAAATATGGGAAAGTTATTGCTTATGTGAAAAATATCAGTTTACCTCGTCCAGGTCAAGATATTCGTTTAAGCATTGATCGCCGTTTACAATATTGGACTTATCAAGAATTAAAAACAGCAGTGCTTCGTGCTAAGGCAACAGCGGGTTCAGCTATAATATTGGATATTAAAACGGGGGAAGTTTTAGCCATGACTAATCAACCTGATTATAATCCTAATAATCGGCGGGAATTGAAAAGCGATCATTATCGTAATCGTGTTATAACCGATGTTTTTGAACCAGGCTCAACAATCAAACCTTTTACCATTATTGCAGCTTTAACCAGTGGAAAATATATACCAACTTCTCGCATTGATACCCGTCCAGGAATTTTAAAATTAGGTAAACATATTATTCGTGATAGTCGTAATTATGGAGTCATTGATTTAGCCACTGTGATAAGAAAATCTAGCAATGTGGGAGCTAGTAAAATTGCGTTATCTTTATCAGCGGAACAATTATGGAATAATTTGACTAAATTTGGTTTTGGGAAAATTTCAGGCAGTGGTTTTCCAGGAGAAGTGGCTGGTAGTTTAATGAATTTTCAGCAATGGAATAAAGCACGACAAGGGACGATTGGTTATGGTTATGGGATTAATATGACTATTTTGCAATTAGCACGAGCTTATGCAGCAATTGGCAATCAAGGCATATTACCACCAATTAGTTTTTTTCCAACAGAAGCAGTTCAAGGGCAACAAATAATACGGAAAGAAATAGCGGCACAAACGATGCAAATGTTAGAAGCGGTGGTAACAAATGGCACTGGAACTTTAGCACAAGTAAAGGGATTTCGGGTGGCGGGTAAAACTGGTACCGTGCGTAAATATATTACTGGTAAATATGTTGGGGAAAATCATTTAGCCTTATTTGTCGGTATTGTACCTGCTAGTGCGCCTCGTTTGGTGATGGTCGTACTTATTGATAGTCCACATAGAGGTAGTTATTATGGAGGCAAAATCGCTGCTCCAGTATTTTCTAAGGTTATGACTAATGTGTTGCGGGTGTTAAATATTTCACCAGATGATTATTGATTAATAATTAGTTTTTTATTGAATAATGTTGGGTTACGCCTTTGCTAACCCAACCTACATAATTATTTACCACATACTTTATGTAACTATCTACCAATTAAA